>LZSH01000167.1 GCA_001665255.1 Mycobacteriaceae bacterium 1482268.1
GCTGGCCGCGATCCAGATGGCACAGCAACACGGCGCCACAGTCTTCGCGACGGCCAGCACCTACAAGCGCGCGACGCTGCGCAAGATGGGTGTGAAGTACGTCTACGACTCGCGGACAACCGATTTCGCCGACCAGATCCTTGCCGACACCAACGGCGCCGGGGTCGATGTGGTGCTCAACAGCCTGACCAACGAGGGCTTCCTCGAAGCGACCGTGCGGGCCACCGCCCAGAACGGCCGTTTCGCGGAGATCGCCAAGCGCGACATCTGGACACCGGAGCAGATGGCGGCGGCGCGACCCGATATCGCCTACGAGATCGTGGCGCTGGACGTGACCACGCTGCAGAATCCCGACCACATCAAGCGGTTGTTGACCGAGGTGTCCGACGGGTTGGCCAGCGGTGCATGGGCACCACTGCCCGCCGAGATCTACCCGCTGACGGAGGCCAGGGCCGCGTTCCGCCGCATGCAGCAAGCGCGCCATATCGGCAAGATCGTTCTGCAGATACCGAATCCGTTGCAGCCCAAAGCCGATCGGAGCTATCTGATCACCGGAGGCCTCGGTGCGATCGGTCTGCACACGGCGTCGTATCTGGCTCAACTCGGTGCGGGTGACATCGTGTTGACCAGCCGGCGCGAACCCGATGCGGATGCGCATCGGCTGATCGAGGAGATCACTGAGCAGTACCGGTGCCGCATCCACACCTTTTCGGCCGATGTCGGCGAGGAGTCCGACGTTGCCGGCCTGCTGGAGCGGATTCGTGCGCAATTGCCGCCGCTCGCCGGGGTGGTGCATCTGGCCGGCGTGCTCGACGATGCGTTGCTTTCGCAGCAGAGCTTGGAGCGGTTCCGAACGACATTGACCCCCAAGGCATTCGGCGCCTGCCACTTGGACCGGTTGACGAAGGACGACGATCTGGACTTCTTCATCGTGTCCTCGTCGGTGTCCAGCGTGTTCGGTTCACCCGGCCAGGCGAACTATGCGACTGCCAATGCACTGCTCGACGGCCTGGTGGCGCAGAGACGGGCCCACGGCTTGCCGGCCACCGGCGTCAACTTCGGTCCGTGGGCCCAGGGCGGCATGGCGTCGTCGGAGGCCGCGAAGGCCAATCTCAGCGCGCAGGGCCTGGTGCCGCTGCAGCCGTCGGCCGCGCTGAGCGCGTTGGCCGAGGTGGTCGCGAACGGCACCGGGCAGGCAACCGTCATCAACGCCAACTGGCAGCGCGCCGCGAAGCTGCTGGGTGCGTCCCGTCCGCCGATCCTCGACCTGGTGCTGCCGAGCGCCGTCGGTGAAGTGACCGGTGACAGCGAGCTGCTCAAGCAGCTGATGGAGATACCGGTGCCGCAGCGCGCCGGTTTCGTGACCGAGTTCCTTCAGCGCGAGGTGCAGAATTTCCTGCGCCTTGCGCAACCGCCGGCGGCCACCAGTCGGTTCCTGGATCTGGGTACCGATTCACTGATGGCGATCGAGCTCCGCAACCGGCTGCACAGTCAGTTCGGCGGCAAGTTCACGATCAATGCGACCGCGGTGTTCGACTATCCGACCATCGGCGGACTTGCCGAGTATCTGGTGAACCAACTGCCCGATGCTGAGGTTTCGGAGGCGCCAGACCCAACCCCGGAATCCGACCCCGAGGCGACCCAGCCCGTCGAAGAGACTGACCCGGAGGCCGACGGCTGATCGACCATCGCCGACACGCCGGCGGCGGCCAAGGGGACCACACGCGCTGTTGCGTGTGCAGACTCCAGGGGCTCCTGTGACACACCTGTGGCAGGTATCACAGGGGTCGTAACGCCCACGTCAGACAGCGTTTTCGCCGGTAGACGACGCCTCGACCAACTACCCGGTTACTTAGCTCATTGAAATTGCTCACAGCAGGTTTGCGTTGAAGTTACCGGTGGGTATAGTTCAGGCCAGATTACTGGTGGGTAACTTAGCCAAAAGTACCCAACCATCGGTGGCCTCTCGACGAGGAGGAAATGTGAGCCACTACAAGAGCAATGTCCGCGATCAGGTATTCAACCTGTTCGAGGTGTTCGGCCTCGACAAGGCGCTCGGTGAGGGTGCGTACGCCGATCTCGACGCCGACACCGCCCGCGAGATGCTGGGCGAGATCGCCCGGCTGGCCGAGGGTCCGATCGCCGAATCCTTCGCCGACGGTGACCGCAATCCGCCGGTTTTCGATCCCGAGACGCATTCGGTGAGCCTGCCCGAGTCGTTCAAGAAGTCTGTTCGCGCCGTCATCGACGGCGGCTGGGACCGGGTCGGTATCGAGGAGGAGCTCGGCGGCGTCGCGATGCCCCGCGCGCTGGTGTGGGCTCTGCACGAGCACCTTCTGGGCGCCAACCCGGCCACCTGGATGTACGGCGGCGGCCCGGGCTTCGCCAGCATCTTCTACAAGCAGGCGACCGAAGAGCAGAAGAAGTGGGCGATCATCGCCGCTGAGCGCGGTTGGGGCGCCACCATGGTGCTCACCGAGCCGGACGCCGGCTCCGACGTCGGCGCGGGCCGCACCAAGGCCGTCAAACAGGACGACGGCTCCTGGCATATCGACGGCGTCAAGCGCTTCATCACGTCGGCCGACTCCGACGACCTGTTCGAGAACATCTTCCACCTGGTGCTGGCACGTCCCGAGGGCGCAGGTCCGGGCACCAAGGGTCTGTCGCTGTTCTTCGTCCCGAAGTTCCTGTTCGACTTCGAGACCGGCGAGCTCGGCGAGCGCAACGGTGTGTTCGTCACCAACGTCGAGCACAAGATGGGCCTGAAGGTTTCGGCCACCTGCGAGCTGAGCTTCGGCCAGCACGGTGTGCCCGCGAAGGGCTGGCTGGTCGGTGAGGTCCACAACGGCATCGCGCAGATGTTCGACGTGATCGAGCAGGCCCGAATGATGGTGGGCACCAAGGCCATTGCCACGCTGTCGACCGGCTACCTGAACGCACTCGAGTATGCCAAGGAGCGTGTGCAGGGCGCCGACATGACGCAGATGACCGACAAGACCGCGCCGCGCGTGACCATCACGCATCACCCGGACGTGCGTCGCAGCCTGATGACCCAGAAGGCTTACGCCGAGGGTCTGCGTGCGCTGTATCTGTTCACCGCGACCTATCAGGACGCTGCGGTTGCCAAAGCCCTGCACGATATCGACGGCGAGCTGGCGGTGAGGGTCAACGATTTGATGCTGCCGATCGTCAAGGGTGTCGGCTCCGAGCAGGCCTACGCCAAGCTCACCGAGAGCCTGCAGACCTTCGGTGGCTCGGGCTTCCTGCAGGACTACCCGATCGAGCAGTACATCCGTGACGCGAAGATCGACTCGCTGTACGAGGGCACCACGGCCATCCAGGCGCAGGACTTCTTCTTCCGCAAGATCGTCCGCGACAAGGGCCAGGCGCTGGCGCACGTAGCGGGCCAGATCGAGCAGTTCGTCCGCAACGAGTCGGGCAACGGCCGGCTGAAGACCGAGCGTGCGCTGCTGGCCACCGCACTGGAGGACGTCCAGGGCATGGCGGCCACGCTGACCGGTTACCTGATGGCCGCGCAGGAGAAGCCCGAGAGCCTTTACAAGGTGGGCCTCGGCTCGGTGCGGTTCCTGATGAGCGTCGGCGACCTGGTCATCGGCTGGCTGCTGCAGCAGCAGGCGGCCGTCGCGATCGAGGCGCTCGACGGTGGTGCCAGCGGTGACGACAAGTCCTTCTACGAGGGCAAGGTCGCGGTGGCGTCGTTCTTCGCCAAGAACATGCTGCCGCTGCTGACCAGCACGCGTCAGGTGATCGACACCATCGACAACGAGATCATGGAACTGGACGAGGCGGCCTTCTAAGGTCTTCGAAACCTTCTCAAGCCGCTTCGACAACCGGCCCCCGGG
>LZSH01000168.1 GCA_001665255.1 Mycobacteriaceae bacterium 1482268.1
GTGACAAGCTCACCTACGCGCTTGCCGCGCCGATCGATCCGGCCGTCGGTACCGTCAGCGTCGATTCCGACACCGGCGCTTGGACTTTCACCCCGACACCGCAGGCACGGCTAGACGCTTACCTCAGCCCGAAGTCCGACACGCAGAACTTCACGGTCAACGCCACCGACGGCAAGAGCACGGTCTCGGTGCCGGTGTCGGAATCGACGCTGACGGTACCGACGGCCGGATCGATCGGCGCGGCAAGCGCGTAGGTGAGCTTGTCACCTGTGTCTGGGTCGGTGACATTGACGTGTCCGCTGACGGCGCCAGTGGTGGTGTCGAGGTCGTCGACGCTGTATGGGTTGGTTGGATCGACGACCGGCGCGGCGTTGACTGAGTTGACCGTGACCGAGACGGTGGCGGGGTTGCTGGTGGCGCCTTTGTTGTCTTTGACGGTGTAGGTGAAGCTGTCCGACGTCGCCGCGGGACCAGTCGAGGTGTATGTCACGGTGCCGTCGGCGTTGGGTGTTGCGGTGCCCGAGGTGGGCTGTTGAGTGATGACCACCGACGCCGGGTTGACGGTGCCGTCGGAGTCGGTGTCGTTGGCGACCACGTTGATATTCGTTGTGCTGCCCGCGTCGACAGTGCCTGTGTCGTTGTTGGCCACGGGTGGGTGGGTGACGGTGATGGTCACGGTGGCCGGTTTGGAGGTGGTCTTGCCGTCGCTGGCTTTGTAGGTGAAGGTGTCGGTTCCGGTGAAGCCGGCTTTGGGGGTGTAGGTGAACGAGCCGTCGGGGTTGACGGTGACGGTGCCGTTCCGGGGCTTGTTGGCCAGCTTGGCGGTCAAGGGGTTGTTGTCGGCGTCGCTGTCATTGGCCAGCACTCCTGGGCCCGCGACGGTCAGCGGTGTGCCTACGTTGGCGGTGTAGCTGTCGGGCGCGGCGACCGGGGCGGTGTTTTTCGGCGGCTTGACCGCCGCGGCCAACGTGGTCAGTGACTGCCCGGCCTTGTCGAGGGCGGCTGTCGCGAAGGCGGTGGCCACGTCGGGGTCCACGGGCAGGCTGTTGGAGATGGCATCCACCACCGGGCTCGTGGTGGCGAGGGTGTTTTCGAGTTCACGACGCACTAACGCCAACGCACCCAGCAGCGTCGGTCCCGACACCGGGGCGACCGGGCCGTTGGTGGCGCCGGGGGCGATCCCAATGGCGCCCAGCAACCCGGTCACCACCCGCACCACCGGATTCGGCTGCGGCACGGCGGCAGCCATCTTCGGCGCGGCGTCCATGGCGGCGGTGGTCAAGCCCGCAACGGTGGGGGTGATATTCGCGGCGTGTGGAGTGGGGGCGAGCGCGGCGGCGACCTGGCTGGTGGCGGTGTGCAGGGTCTCGCCGGCGTTGTGAACGGCTTGCCGGGTCTGGGTCGCTACACCCGAGGCGCTGCTCGTGAACTGCTTGACTGCCGTATCGGCCGCCGGCGCTGCGCCCTTGCTGGGTGGTTTGTTGTTGTGCGAAATCCGTTGCTGGGGCGTGGATGTCGCATCGGTGGTTGGCGACGTGTCGGTGGCATCGTCCTGCTTGTCGACACCGCCGGTGCGGGCGTCGTCGGTCGACCCGGCGCCGCGGGTGGAGGTTTGGGCTCCGCCGGTGCTGCTAACCACCCCGCTGACGACTTTGCGGACGGTATCGGTGGTGCGCTGCAAGTTGCGGTTGAGCACTTGACCGAGATCCTGGTGCGTGGCGGCCGGGGTGGAGGTGTCGGGTGTGCCCGTGTTCTGTGAGCCGGCGTCGTCGTGCTGGGTGGTCGTGTTGTCGCCGTCGGCCCAGGCCACCGCGGGCGTGGAGGCGACGGCCGCCCCGATGCCCAACGCCACGGCCAACGCCCCGACGCGACCGACGTAGGCGGCATAGCTGGAACTGCGCGATGCGGTGGCGCGGCGTGGCGTGGCGGCGCGGTGACGGCCCCGATTTGCATGGTGAAGTGACGTGATTGTGCGCATGACTGACCCCGGTGTGAAGACCGGGTGAACCGGTCGTGCTTGACAGAATTTTCCTGAGAATTTCTCAGCCCCGCCTCAGCTTAAATTTAGATACGCAAGATCAACACCGTCTTGGCAAACCTGTTGTGCGGGTATTTTCACTTGCAACAAGTTGCTGAGCATGGTTAACGTTTCCGCCGGCTAACAGCGCAGGTCATAAAACCCCTCCGCCGATCTTGAACGATTAAGTGCCGCACAAACTGGCTGCCAGCTGGAGTAAGGAAGCTTACGGGTTGGCCTTCTTTTCTCGGCTTCGATGCTCGGACAGGCGCCTGGGCGAACTGCCGACTACTGTGCGTGATTCTCTGGAGACTGTGGGGTTCCAGCGTCAGCAACGAATCCCTCCGATCCTGTGTTTGATCATGAGTGGCTTCGGTAAAGGTGATGGCTAGTGGGACGCCGTATTGAGGAATGACCTATCTCGTCGCCTGCAAGGCGCCAGTGGGGTTCATACCCTTCGGTCAAGACACGGGCGTTGTCCCCGCTGATCGTCGCCCCATTCGCTAGTTGTCGGTGGGGTCCGAACCCTGGCGGGTTTGCCGACATACGTCCCGGACGGATGCCGTCGCCTGTGTCTGAAGAATCACAGCCCGAAATAAACGAAATCGAGCAACTCCGGGCCGCGCTGGAGGCCATAGTTCGGCTTGAACCTGATTCCAGAGACTCGGCGCATAGGCTCCGTACCCTCGCGGAACTTGAGCAGTTCCTCGACACCTTGGGGGGCGCTGATTCAGCACCCGAGAGCTAATGCATTGCGCTGCCGCCGCC
>LZSH01000169.1 GCA_001665255.1 Mycobacteriaceae bacterium 1482268.1
CTGCGAATGGATCCGGCTTGCCTGTCACCCGGCGCAGTGGCTCGAGCTTCGATTCGTCACCGCGGGCGGCGACCTGCTGCGGGGTCTCATTGCACGCCGCGGTGACCGGACGGTGGTGGCCCTGCGTAACGCGCACCTGGTCACCTTCACCGAAGTGGACATCGGCGATCCGCATGCGTTGGTGCCGATCGTGACCGCGGGCCTGTCGGGACAGGCGCCGGCACGGTTTGATGAGTTCACGTTGCCCGCGCAGGTCGGTGCCCGCGCCGACGAACGCATCCGCAACGGAACGCCGGTCGACGAGGTGCTGGACTTCCTCGGCATCCCGCAGTCCGCGTGCCAACTGGTGGCTTCGGTGTCCGAAGGTCGTCGTAGCTACGTGGAAATCGTTGCGGGACAGCGCCGCGACGGCCACCACGTGACAACCGACGTCGGTGTCGGCATCGTCGACGCTCCGGAGGGCCGCGTTGTCGTCTGCCCCGCGCGCGCCCTCGACGGCGAGTGGATCTCGACGTTTCGCCCCGGCACGCCGTTCGCGATCGCCACCGCCCTCGACCGGCTGATCGCCGCGCTTCCGGACGGCTCATGGTTTCCCGACCTACAGCTCACCCGAGACTTCGACCACACAACGGAACACCAGAGAGAGCAATGTCCAACAACACTGTGATACCCATCGTCCGCGTCGCCGTGCTGGCCGGCTCGGATTCGGAGACCGCCGGCCGGCTGACGGAGCTGGCACTGCCCGCAGAACTTCCGCTGCGCGAAATTCTGCCTGCCGTCTCGCGTCTCGCGTCTCCTGCCGACGACGACGGCAGCCCTGCGCGGCTGAGCCTGGCGCCCATCGGGGGCGCCCCCTTCAGCCTCGACGCAACACTGGATACCGTCGGCGTCGTCGACGGCGACGTGCTGGCGCTGCAACCGGTGCCGGCGGGCCCGTCGTCGCCGCCAATCGTCGAAGACATCGCCGACGCCGCGGTGCTGTTCTCGGCGGCCAGAAACCGGCCGTGGGGCATCGGCCAGATCCGCCGTGCCGCGGCCGTGGCGGTCATCGGCCTGATCCTGGTGTGCACCGCGTTCGCCGTCGCTCATCATGTCGCGACCGCACATCTGGTCGGGCTGGTGGCGGTCAGCGCCGTCGCGGCGGCATCGGTGTTGGCGGCGATGCTGACCCGGTCGCGGCTGCCGGATTTCTCGGTGGCACTGGCGATCACCGCTCTTGTCCCGGTGGCGGCGGCGTTCGCGCTCGCCGTGCCCGGCGACTTCGGCCCGGCCCATGTGGTTCTGGGTGCGGCGGGTGTCACGGCGTGGGCGCTGATCAGCCGCATCGTCTCCGAGCGCGCGGTCGCGTTCTTCACCGCCGCGGTGGTGGCCGGGCTGGGTGTGGTTGCCGCCGCGGGCGTGGCGACCCTGTGGCACTTCCCGGTGCGGACCATCGGCTGCGGGCTGATCGTCGTTGCGTTGGTGGTGACCGTGCAAGCCGCCGCGCTCTCTGCGCTGTGGGCGCGGTTCCCGCTGCCGGTGATCCCCGCACCGGGCGATCCGACCCCGTCGGCCCAGCCGCGCCGGGTGCTTGAAGACCTGCCGCGACGGGTGCGACTGAGCGATTCACACCAAACGGGTTTCATCGCAGGCGGGGTGCTGCTGTCGGTCCTCGGATCGGTGCTTGTCGTGGGGACGCCCGCCAACCCGCCCGGGGTGTGGGCGTGGCTGCTGGTCGTCGCGGCGGCCGCCGGAGCGACGCTGCGCGCACGGATCTGGGACACCGCCGCATGCAAGGCCTGGCTGTTGGCACACGCGTATCTGCTGACGGTCGCATTGGTGGCGGTCTTCGCGGTGACTGGTCGCTATTCCGCGGCATGGTCGGCATTGGCGGTGCTCGCCGCGCTGGTCACCGTGTGGGTCGTCGTCGCATTGAACCCGTCTGTCGCCGAACCGGAGACCTACTCCCTGCCGATGCGCCGCCTCCTCGGCTTCGCCGCGGCCGCTGTCGACGCGTCCGTCATTCCCGTTGCGGCTTACCTCGTCGGCCTTTTCGATCTGGTGCTCAATCGGTGATACGTTCCGTAATCTGCTCGCTCACCGCGATATTCGTGGTGGCAGTGGCCGCGTGCCCGGCGGCGGGGGCGATCAGCCCGCCCGCAGTCGATCCACAGGCGCCGCCACCGCCCGGGACCGCGGGGCCCGCGCAGCCGATGCAACAGCGCAGCCCGTGTACGGCCACGGCCGTTCTGCCCGGCACCGATCCGGGCGCGGTCAACCCGAACCAGTTGGCGCTCAACCTTTCCGACGCCTGGAGGCACTCCCGCGGAGAGGGTCAGACCGTCGCCGTCATCGACACCGGCGTGCGGCCCGGACCGCGGCTGCCCCACGTCGAACCGGGCGGCGACTTCGTCGAGTCGACCGACGGACTGACCGACTGCGACGGCCACGGCACCCTGATCGCCGGCCTGATTGCGGGCCAGCCCGGCGACGACGGGTTCTCCGGTGTTGCACCCGGCGCCCGGTTGATCTCCATCAGGCAGACATCAGCGAAGTTCTCGCCACGCACTCCGGGTGGGAATTCCGAAATAAGCAGGGCTGCAGCAGATGTCAGCACCCTCGCCCGAGCCGTCGTGCGGGCTGCCGACCTAGGCGCCCAGGTCATCAACATCTCAGCGATCACCTGCGTGCCCGCCGACAAGAACATCGACCAGAACGAGCTGGGTGCCGCGCTGCAGTATGCGGCGGTAGAGAAGGACGCGGTGATCGTGGCCGCGGCGGGCAACAACCGAGGTGGCCTCGCGACGGGCGCGGCGTGTGAGTCCAATCCGCGGGGCGGTGACTGGTCGGCGGTGACGTCGATCTCCATTCCGTCCTGGTGGCAGCCGTACGTGCTCTCGGTCGGCTCGTTGACCGCGGCCGGCCAGCCATCGCAGTTCACGATGGCAGGCCCGTGGCTCGGCATCGCGGCGCCGGGGGAGAACGTCGCATCGGTGAGCAACGGCGACGGCGGCGGCATAGCCAACGCATTACCCAATGATCAGCAGGAGCTGTCCCCGCTCAGCGGCACGAGCTACGCCGCAGCGTATGTCTCCGGCGTTGCGGCATTGGTGCGCAGCAGGTTTCCCGATCTGAACGCCGCGCAGGTGGTGCGCCGGCTGACGCAGACCGCGCAAGGCGCAGCGCCCTCGCCGTCGACATTGGTCGGTGCAGGAAGCGTCGACCCGGTGGCCGCGCTGACCTGGCAAGTGGCGCCCGTCGATCCGAAGACACCGAACAGCAGACAAATTGCAGCACCGCAGCCGCCCCCGGCCGAGAACCCGCTGCCACGCATCGTCGCGTTCGCGGGCACCGGTGCGCTCGCGGTGGCGGTATTGGTCACGGCCGCCGTCGCACGCCGCAGGAAGGACTCATCCGCATGACGGCTCGAATCACGTTGGCGTTGTTGTTCGTTATTCCCGCTGCCCTGGCGTATCCGTGGCCATCGGTGCGCGACCGATGGGTGCTGGGCGTCGCCGTCGCTGCGGTCATGATCCTGTTTGCGTGGTGGCGCGGAGCCTTCCTCACCACGATCGTGGCGCGGCGCGTCGGGGTGTGGCGACGTAACCGTCGGCGCGGACGGCGTCGTTCGACACCCGCCACGCGGACGACAGCGCTGCTGCGTGTCGAGCCCGAATCGGCCAACCAGGATCCGCCGCTGGACGTACTCGCCGGCTATCTCGACCGCTACGGGTTGCGCGCGGATGCGGTTCGGCTCACCAGCCGTGACGCCGGCGGCCAGCGCATGACGTGGATCGGGCTGACGCTGGACGCGACAGACAATCTGGCTGCGCTGCAGGCCCGTTCGGCCGACATCCCGCTTCAGAAGACCGCCGCGATCGCGGTCCGTCGACTCCGCGACCATCTGAGTGAGTTCGGCTTCATGACCACCGTTGTCGATCCGGCCGAGGTTCCGGAACTGCCGACGGGCAAGGAGACGTGGCGTGGCGTGCGAACCGAAGCGGGTTATCTCGCCGCGTACCGCGTCGCGGTCGATGACGGTCTGGACCAGACGCTGTCGGCGGTTCGGTCACAGGCATCGGGGGAAACATGGACCTCCCTCGAGTTGTCGGGCGCCGCAGGCCGACCCGAGATGGCGGCGGCCTGTGCACTGCTCACACCGAAACGGCCTGCCAACGCGCCGGTTCCCGGGCTGGCCGCGCAGCGGGGTCGGCACGGGCTCGCGCTGAATGCGTTGCATCCGCTTTCGGTGCAACGGATTCCAGCTAGCTGAACATGAAGCCGCGCATGAACCGGGTCATCCTGCGGAGGTAATCCGGCTGGCTGACGTGCAGGATGTGGTTACCGGGGAACCAGTGGAACGCGCAGCGGTCCCAGTGCTCCCAGAGCACCTCGGCCTGCTGGGGCGGTGCCAGACGATCGCCAAGGCCGGCGATGATCAGCCGCCGGTCCTTCGGGACCAGCGCTGGATAGTTCAGCGGCGAGTGGAACATCGCCGCGGCCGTGGACAATTCGTCGTCCGTGTGGGTGATCTGCCCACCGAGGGCCACGAGCATGCTGGCCGGCCACCACTCGTCGACCAGCTTCTCGGGCATGACGACGGGCACATTGGGGATCACGGCCTGGATACGGTCGTCGGCGCAGGCGATCAACGCGGAGGTATAACCGCCCAACGACATTCCGGTCAACGCGACCCGATCGACCCCGGTGTACTCCAGGTAATCGATGAGCGACCGGAAGTCGTATACGGCTTGGGCCATGGCTTCGGCGAACCCGGCGACACCGTTGGCGAATATGCCGTAACCGCTGTACGGGGAATACTTTTCGGCGCGGCGCCCGTGAAACGGCAAGGTGTACAACATGATGTCGTAGCCGGAGCGGTAGAACCACGGCAGCGAGAAGAACAGACCGTTGAACAGGTAGGCCGACCCCATGAATCCGTGGATGACGCACAGGGTGGGCCGGGGTCCGTCGTCGTGGCGCCAGTGTTGGGCATGCACGACGTTGTTGCGAGCATACGAGCCGCACCGGTCGCGCATCGCGGGGTTGACCGCCTCAAAGCTGCTGTTGAATCGGATGTTGTGCACGCGGCCGTTGGCGATCCACTCCGCGACGGGGTTTGCCGGACGCGAGTAGATCCGCGGCGCCTCCGTCGGCGTGGGGAACGACAGCTCGGGGTCTTTCGCCGCGCCGAGTTCGGCGTAGAACCGCAGCGCGTCACGCTGCTCCTTTGCGTTGGCTCCGCTGAGAGCGGAGAACAGCACCTGCGGCACCATCGCGGCGCCGACGACGGAAGCCAGTGCGGTGCGGAGGCCGATGTCGGCGATCGCCGACGAGTCGACTATCAGTCGTTGGCGCAGCGTGAGATCCACGCGGCGCGGCAGCCCCCGCGCGGTGGCGTCGGCACCGGGTACGTCGGGAACGGGAATGGGCGGGTCAACCGGCGCGGCATCGGGCGGCTGGGAAGTGGACACGTCCCGATCGTAACGGGGTGCAAGACTGTGCCCATGTGGAATCCGGACGTCTACCTCGCCTTCGCTGACCACCGGGCCCGCCCGTTCGTCGACCTGCTGTCGCGGGTGGGCGCCGAAAGTCCGCGCCGAGTGGTCGACCTCGGTTGCGGCCCGGGCAATCTCACCGCCACGCTTGCCGAGCGCTGGCCCGATGCGGTCATCGAGGCATGGGACAGTTCGTCGGAGATGGTCGAGGCCGCGCGCGGACGGGGTGTGGACGCGAACGTCGGTGACGTCCGCTCGTGGGAGCCGCTGTCCGACACCGACGTCCTTATCAGCAATGCGACGCTGCACTGGGTGTCCGAGCACGCTGAGCTGCTGGTGCGCTGGGCGGACGCGCTTGCGGCGGGCTCGTGGATCGCGGTCCAGATGCCCGGCAACTTTCAGTCGCCGTCGCACGAGGCCGTACGCACAGTCGCCCGCCGTGAACCATTCGCAAACCGGTTGAGTGACATGCCCTTCCGGGAGGGCACGGTGGTCAGCCCGGCAGCGGAATACGCGGGCCTACTGACCGATGCAGGATGCCGCGTGGATGCCTGGGAGACGGTGTACGTCCATGAGCTGACCGGTGACAACCCGGTGCTGGAGTGGATCTCCGGGACCGCGCTACGGCCGGTGATCGACCGGCTGTCCGACGAGGCGTGGCAGCAGTTCCGGCAGCAGCTTGTCCCGCTACTCGACGAAGCCTATCCGCGCCGTAAGGACGGCCGCACGTTCTTCCCGTTCCGGCGAGTGTTCGTCGTCGCGCAGGTCACTTAACGCCGCGTGTTGAGCAGTTCGATCACCTGGGCCACCAATTCGTCGATGTCGGCGCTGGTGGTGTCGAGGACCAGATCGGGACTTTCCGGCGGCTCGTACGGCGCGTCGACGCCAGTGAGTCCCTTGAGTTCCCCAGAACGCGCACGCGCATAGAGGCCCTTCGGATCCCGTCTCTCGCACTCGGCCAGCGACGTCGACACGTAGATCTCGATGAAGGGCAGCTTCGCGGCGTCGCTGAGGGTGCGGGCGATCTCGCGGTCGGACTTCAGCGGCGACACCAGCGATGCCAGCGCCACTACACCCGCGTCGGCGAACAGCCGGGTGAGATGCCCGACGCGGCGGATGTTCTCGGCGCGGTCGCCCGCCGAGAATCCGAGGTCGTCAGACAGCCCGTGGCGGATGTTGTCGCCGTCGAGAAGATAAGCCACGTCACCGGACTCGACAAGCGCGCGCTCGACCGCGACAGCGATCGTCGACTTCCCCGATGCGGGCAGGCCGGTGAACCAGATCGTCGCGCCCCGCTGCCCAGTCGCCGCCCAGCGGTGCGAACGGTCCAATGCCGATGGATGCCAGCGAATGTCGTTTCGTGTCTGCAGCCCCGGCCTGACCTCGCGGGGCTCGAGAATGGTGCCGGCGCCGACGGTGTCGTTGGTGGTCTCGTCGATGAGTATGAAG
>LZSH01000170.1 GCA_001665255.1 Mycobacteriaceae bacterium 1482268.1
CCGCGCTCAATCGCATGCTCGACCGGATCGCGGGCGCATTGTCGGCACGGCACGCCAGCGAGACGCGGGTCAGGCAGTTCGTCGCCGACGCCAGCCATGAACTGCGCACGCCGCTTGCGGCGATTCGCGGTTATACCGAGCTGGCGCAACGTAAACAGGACGAGCTGCCTGACGACGTCGCGCATGCGATGAGCCGCGTCGAGTCCGAAACCGAGCGCATGACCCACCTCGTCGAGGACATGCTTCTGCTCGCGCGCCTCGACACCGGACGGCCATTGGAGCGCGGCCAGGTCGACCTGACCCGCCTCATCGTCGACGCGGCGAGCGACGCCCACATCGCCGGACCCGAGCACCGGTGGTCGCTGGACCTGCCCGACGAACCGGTCGTGGTTCGCGGTGATGAGGCGCGGCTGCACCAGGTGCTGGCCAACCTGCTCGCCAACGCGCGGACACACACCCCGCCGGGCACGTTGGTGACGACGGCGCTGGAGGTGGACGGCGACCATGCGGTCCTCACCGTCACTGATGAAGGGCCGGGCATCCCGGTGTGGCTGCAACCAGAAGTGTTCGAGCGTTTTGCCCGCGGCGACTCGTCGCGGTCCCGCCGCGAGGGCAGTACCGGCCTGGGGCTGGCGATCGTTGCCGCCGTGGTGAGGGCGCACCATGGCACGATCGACGTGCACAGTGTGCCGGGAAAGACCGAATTCGTGGTGAAGCTTCCGATCGACTCACAGGCAAGCCACAGCGCCGCCAAAACCGGCGCCTAGTTCCGTAACCGAGGATCACGTCAGTGACCCTCGTCCTTGATGCCGAGCCTTCTTCGGCCGAGCCTTCTTCTGCCGAGCAGACGCATATGCACGCGACACGCCGCGAAAGTCGATGCGTTTACGTCTGCTCGCGGGTAGCAGTGTGCGCGCTGTTGGTCGGAACCGCGTGGCTGTACCTGTGGAACTTGTCGGCCAGCGGATGGGCGAACAGTTTCTATTCGGCGGCCGCGCAGGCGGGGGCAAGCAACTGGACAGCGATGCTGTTCGGCTCGAGCGACGCGGCCAACGCCATCACCGTCGACAAGACGCCGGCGTCGCTGTGGATCATGGACCTGTCGGTGCGACTCTTCGGGCTGAGCCCGTGGAGCGTGCTGGCGCCTCAGGCGCTCGAAGGCGTCGCTGCGGTGGCCCTGCTCTACGCCGCCGTGCGACGCGTCAGCGGGCCCGGCGCCGCACTGCTCGCTGGCTCGATTCTTGCGCTGACCCCGGCCGCCGCGCTGATGTTCCGGTTCAACAACCCCGACGCCCTGCTGGTGCTCGCTCTTGTCGCCGGGGCGTACTGCGCGCAGCGCGCGTGTGAAAAGGACAGCAGCCGTTGGTGGTTGGTCGCGGCAGGAGCCGCGGTCGGCGTCGGTTTCCTCGCCAAGATGCTGCAGGCCTTCCTCGTGTTGCCGGGCTTCATCGCGGCCTATCTTGTGGCGGGGAGCCGGCCGCCACACCGACGACTGGTCGACGTGGCCGCCTTCATCGGCGCGATGGTGCTCTCCGGAGGGTGGTACCTGCTACTCGTCGAGCTGTGGCCGTCGCAAGCCCGGCCGTACATCGGTGGGTCGCAGCACAACAGCATCGTGGAATTGGCGTTGGGCTACAACGGGATCGGCAGGCTGACGGGCGACGAGCCCGGCGGGCTCGGCAATTTGAACTTCGACGTCGGGTGGGGACGGCTGTTCGGCCACGGCATGGGCTCCGACATCGCGTGGCTGCTGCCCGCCGCTTTGATCTGTCTCGGCGCGATCGTCCTCGCCACCAGGCGCGTACCGCGCACGGATCCGGTCCGCGCCGCGACTCTCATCTGGGGCGGTTGGCTGTTGGTGACCGCAGTGGTGTTCAGCTTCATGAACGGCATCGTGCACCCGTACTACACGGTGGCACTTGCCCCAGCCGTCGCCGCGATGGTCGGAATCGGGGCAACGCTGTTGTGGCAGAAGCGTTCTGCTCTTCCCGCTGCGACCGCGCTGGCCGGCGGGGTGTTGGTCACCTCGATCCTGGCCTGCGTGCTGCTCGCTCGCAGCGACGATTGGCTGCCCTGGCTGCGGGCTGTCATCGCGGTCGGGGGAGCGACGGCGGCAGTGCTGTTGCTCGTGGCAGGCCGACTGAACACCACGCCGGCGCGGGCGGTGGCCTGTCTGGCCATCATCGCGTCGCTTGCCGGGCCCGCCGCGTATTCCCTTGCGACCGCGGCCAGTCCGCACATCGGTTCGATACCGTCGGCGGGTCCGCCGCGCCACGGCTTCGGGCAGATGGGTGCCGGCGGACTCTTGAATGCCTCCACGCCAGGTACCACCTTGACGGCGATGCTGGTGACCGACGCCGACGACTTCATATGGGCCGCAGCGACATCGGGGTCCAACAGCGCGGCGGGCTATCAGTTGGCCAGCGGCGTCCCGGTGATGGCCGTCGGCGGCTTCAACGGCACCGATCCGGCGCCGACGCTGCAGGAGTTTCAGCGTCTGGTCGCCGAGAAGCAGATCCACTACTTCATCCGCGGACGTGTGATGTTCGGCCGCTGGGGCGGATCCGGCGGCAGCAGCGACGCCGAGACGATCGCCGACTGGGTCGAGACCCATTTCCGCCCGACCTATGTGGACCGCGCGGTCGTCTACGACCTCACCCAGGCGCCGACGAACTCATAGCTCAGACATAGCTCCAGCCCACAGCTTGGACAGGCGCCAGACCAACGATGGAAGACATGACCGACACCGCACTCGAACCCGACACCGGCCTCGGAAGACGGGCCCGCTTCGAACCCCGGCCGAACGCAGCCATTGCCGCGAGGTCTGCCGGAGTGCCCGTGCTCGATGTGGTGATCCCGGTCTATAACGAACAGACCGCGCTCGCGGATTCGGTCCACCGGTTGCACCGCCATCTGCGCGACCAGTTCCCATTTCCGGCCCGCATCACGATCGCCGACAACGCGAGCGTCGACGACACACCGCGCATCGCGCGGGAGTTGGCGGCCGAACTCGACGGTGTACACGTTGTGCGCCTCGAGGAGAAGGGCCGTGGCCGCGCGCTGCGTGCGGTCTGGTCGACGTCCGACGCGCCGGTGCTCGCCTACATGGACGTCGACTTGTCCACCGATCTCGCCGCGCTGGCCCCACTCGTCGCGCCCCTGATCTCGGGCCACTCGGATGTCGCCATCGGAACCCGGCTCGGCCGCGGCGCCCGCGTCGTTCGCGGTCCCAAGCGCGAGATCATCTCCCGCTGCTACAACCTGATCCTCAAGTCGACGCTCGCGACGGGGTTCTCCGATGCGCAATGCGGTTTCAAAGCGGTCCGCGCCGACGTGGCGCAGCTCCTCCTCCCGCACATCACCGACACCAGCTGGTTCTTCGACACCGAGCTGCTGGTGCTGGCCGAGCGGACCGGCTTGCGCATCCACGAAGTGCCGGTCGACTGGGTCGACGACCCGGACAGCCGCGTCGACATCGTCGCGACGGCGACCGCCGATCTCAAGGGCATCGCTCGGCTGCTGCGCGGCTTCGCCAACGGTTCGATCCCGGTCCACACGCTCGCGGCGCAGCTCGGCCTCTCGCGCGGTGCCGCCGCGCCGGGCTCGCTGATACGCCAGTCGGTGCGGTTCGCGACGGTGGGGATCGTCTCCACGGCTGCCTACCTGATGTTGTTCATGATGTTTCACGGCTGGCTGGGCGCTCAGGCCGCGAACCTCATCGCGCTGCTCGTCACCGCGATCGGTAACACCGCGGCCAACCGGCGCTTCACGTTCGGGGTGGCCGGCCGCAACGGCGTGGCACGCCATCATGTCGAGGGCCTGATCGTCTTCGGTATCGCGCTCGCCATCACCAGCGGCTCGCTTGCCGCGCTGCACTTCATCGTGCCTGCACCTGGCCGCTACGTCGACGCGATCGTTGTCGTCGCCGCCAACCTGCTCGCCACGGTGGTGCGATTCGTCCTACTCCGCGGGTGGGTGTTCCATCCGCGCCGGAACCGATGACTGACTCGAAATACAAAGGAACTCAACCGATGACGCTCACTGCTGATCCGTATTCGTCGACGATGGCGGCTCCCGACCAAGCGCGCAACGACCGGCCACGGTGGGTGACGCCGGCGCTGATAGCCCTGTTGCTGGGCACAGCGGTGCTGTATCTGTGGGGCCTTGGCTCGTCGGGCTGGGCCAACAGCTATTACGCAGCCGCCGCCCAGGCAGGTACGCAAGATCTGACCGCCTGGCTGTTCGGTTCCCACGATGCGGGCAATGCGATCACGGTGGACAAACCGCCCGCCGCGTTGTGGGTGATGGCGCTGTCCGGAAGGTTGTTCGGCTTCAACGCTTTCACCATGCTGTTGCCCCAGGCGCTGATGGGCGTCGGGGCCGTCGCCCTGCTGTACGCCGCGGTGAAGCGCAGTAGCGGGCCCGCCGCCGGACTGATGGCCGGCGCCGCGCTCGCCCTGACTCCGGTGGCGGCGTTGATGTTCCGGTTCAACAATCCCGACGCCCTGCTCGTTCTGTTGCTCGTGGCGGCCGCTTATTTCGTGGTGCGGGCGACCGAGACGGCGAGCGCGAAATGGATGGCGTTGGCCGGCTGTGTGATCGGCTTTGCGTTCCTGACGAAAATGCTTCAAGCGTTCCTGGTGGCGCCGGGTCTGGCGGTGGCGTTCCTGGTCGCCGCACCCGTCGGGGTGTGGCCACGCATCTGGAAGCTGTTGGTCGGTGGGGGTGCGCTGATCGTGTCGGCCGGCTGGTATGTCGCGTTGGTCAGCCTGTGGCCGGCGCAGTCGCGGCCCTACATCGGTGGTTCGACCGATAACAGCCTTCTGCAATTGGCATTCGGCTACAACGGAATTCAGCGGATAGCCGGTGGGGGCGGACCCGGCGGAGGCGGTCATCGCGGCGGAGACTTCGGTCCGCCCTGGGGCGGTGGCGGTCCCGGCGGCATGGGTAATTTGATGTTCGGCGGCGAACCCGGCATCGGGCGGATGTTCGGGATGTCCATGGGTACCGAGGCGTCGTGGCTGCTGCCCGCCGCGCTGGTCGGTCTGCTTGCAGGATTGTGGCTGACGCGCAAGGCCGCCCGCACCGATCGCGTTCGCGCGAGCCTGTTGCTGTGGGGCGGGTGGCTGTTGGTGACCGCTGCCGTGTTCAGCTTCATGGACGGCACCATCCACCCGTACTACACGGTGGCCCTAGCGCCTGCGATCGCTGCGCTGGTGGGTATCGCGGTGCGTGAGCTGTGGCGCGTTCGGGAGAGCCTGAGCGCTCGCATCGTATTGGCCGTGATGTCGGCGGGCACCGGCGTGTGGGCGTTCGTCCTGCTGGACCGCACGCCCGACTGGCTGCCCGTCCTGCGCTGGATTGTGCTGACGGGATCGGTCGTCGCGGCGGTGCTGCTCGTCGTCGGCGCACAGCGGCGAGGCCGCGCGGTCGCGGCATTGGCCGCAGGGGCAATCCTTTTCGCGGTGGCTGCGCCTGCGGCCTATGCCATCGAAACGGTCAAGACTTCCCATAGTGGACCGATATCGACGTCGGGCCCGAGCAAGGGCAATGACTTCGGTCCGCCCGGCGACGGCGGTCCCGATGGACGCGGCGGACCGGGTGGGCATGGCGGCCCGGGCGGTCGGATGGCGGACAACCCTGCGCTGGCCGAGTTGATACAGGGTCTCGACAACCGTTGGGCCGCAGCCACTATCGGCTCCATGGGTGCCAGCGATCTCGAGCTGAAGACGGGCGCGTCGGTCATGGCGATCGGCGGGTTCACCGGCAGCGACGGCTCGCCCACGCTGGCACAGTTCAAGGACTACGTCGCCGACCACGAGGTGCGGTACTTCATCGCCGGCGAACGTTTCGGCCCGCCCGGACACCGCGAATCCGGCGCTGCTGCCGAGATCACGGCCTGGGTGAAGGAGAATTTCAGGTCAGCCGATGTCGGCGGCGCCACCGTCTACGACCTCAGCACGCCCAAGTAATCGCCGTTCGCGGGGTGGTGGTTGATCACTGAACTGCCATTTGATCGCGGTGATTCTGACTCGTGGCACAGCCGCACCGTGTTGTTATCTTCTGGACGTTTGCGATCCAGCAAGGAGGTCGGAATGACGGTCACCGACGAGTACCTGAAGAACAACGAGGAGTACGCGAAGAACTTCTCGGGTCCGCTGCCGCTGCCGCCGAGCAAGCATGTGGCGGTGGTGGCATGCATGGACGCCCGGCTGGATGTGTACCGGATCCTTGGCTTGAAGGAAGGCGAGGCACACGTCATCCGCAACGCTGGCGGCGTGGTCACCGATGACGAGATCCGCTCGTTGGCGATCAGCCAGCGGTTGCTCGGTACCAAGGAAATCATCCTCATTCACCACACCGACTGCGGCATGCTGACCTTCACCGACGACGACTTCAAGCGCTCCATCCAGGAGGAGACCGGCATCAAGCCCGAGTGGGCGGCCGAGGCGTTTGCCGACCTCGACGAGGACGTGCGTCAGTCGATCTGCCGGATCGAGGCGAGCCCGTTCGTCACCAAGCACGAGTCGCTGCGCGGGTTCGTTTTCGACGTCGCCACCGGCAAGCTCACCGAGGTGACGACCTAGCGGCTTGGGCGTGGCTGGTTGCGCGCAGCGCAACGCAGCACGCCGAAATCGCGGCAGCCCGCGCGTTGACAATCGCAGGCCAGACCTGGTTTCATGTCACTTAATACTCGTAAATCTGGCCATATCTACCAACTTAACGAGGTATAGCGATGACGACCGTGCACGAGCCGAAACAGGCCGCCGGACGCTACGAGCTCAGCCATCTGCGGGCGCTCGAGGCGGAGGCGATCCACATCATCCGGGAGGTCGCCGCCGAGTTCGAGCGGCCCGTGCTGCTGTTTTCCGGCGGCAAGGACTCCATCGTCATGCTGCATTTGGCGCTCAAGGCGTTCGCGCCGGGACGGTTGCCGTTCCCGGT
>LZSH01000171.1 GCA_001665255.1 Mycobacteriaceae bacterium 1482268.1
CGTCAACGTGATCGGCATCACGTTGAGCCGCAACCAGTATGAGTACAGCAAGGCCTTGATGGCGTCGATCCCGACCCAGCGGACGGCCGAGGTACGGCTGCAGGGCTGGGAGGAATTTGACGAGCCCGTCGATCGGATCGTGTCGATCGGCGCGTTCGAGGCGTTCAAGGCGGACCGCTACCCAGTCTTCTTCGAGCGGGCCTACGACATCCTGCCCGCCGACGGCCGGATGCTGCTGCACACGATCCTCGCGCACACGCAGAAGTTTTTCCGCGAGAACGGGATCAAGCTGACCATCTCCGACCTGAAGTTCATGCGATTCATCGGCACCGAAATTTTCCCCGGTGGACAGCTGCCTGCAGTCGAGGACATCGAAGAGCTGGCCGCAGGGTCGGGCTTCACCCTCGAGCGCACGCATCTGCTGCAACCGCACTACGCCAAGACGCTCGACATCTGGGCGGCCAACCTCGAGGCCAACAAGGAGCAGGCGATCGCGCTGACCTCAGACGAGGTGTACGACCGTTACATGCGTTACCTGACGGGGTGCGCGGACTTCTTCCGGCGCGGAATCACCAACGTTGGGCAGTTCACCCTCGTCAAGTAGCGACTAGTCCGCAACAACTAGGACTTCGCCAGCCGCTTCTTCTCGGCCTCGACGTCGAAATCGGCTGGGGGCCAAGACAAGTTGAGCGCTTCGAGCTCCTCGATCAACAGCTCGAGGATGGCCAGCCGGCCGTACCACTTCTTGTCGGACGGCACGACGTGCCATGGGGCGTAGACCGTCGACGTCTTTTCGAGCATGGCCTGATATGCCTCTTGGTACTTCGGCCACAGCAGTCGTTCGTCGACGTCGCCCGGGTTGTACTTCCAGTACTTGTCGGGCCGATCCAGCCGTTGGGACAGCCGCTTTTTCTGTTCGTCGAGCGAGATGAACATCGCGACCTTGATGACCTTGGTGCCGGCGTCGACGAGGGTCTTTTCGAACCGGTTGATCTCGTCGTAGCGCTTGTTCCACACCTGCGGCGGAACCAAGTCGTGGACACGCACGATCAGCACGTCCTCGTAGTGTGACCGGTCGAAAACCGCGATGGTTCCCGGTGGCGGAAGGGCGCGCCGGATGCGCCAGAGATAGTGGTGCTTACGTTCCTCCTCTGTCGGCACACCGAATGCGCGGTAGCGAAGACCTTGCGGATTAGCCGCTCCGACAACATGTTTGACGATGCCGCCCTTGCCGGAGGTATCCATGCCCTGCAGCACGAGCAACAGTGACCGATTGACGCCCGCACCCTTGCTGTTGGCGTAAAGCATCTCCTGCAGCTCGGCGAATCGCTTGTTGCGCTCCAGCTGCACGTCGGCGGCGTCGGCCTTGTTGCCCTTGAACCCGGGCGTGGCGCTGGTGTCGATGTCGGCCACCTTGTCGCCCTGGTGAAACGCCAGATGATCGTGCGGGTGTCGCGTCCACAGAGACGGAAGATCGTCAGTTGATTTGCTCATCGCTGGAGCAATTGTGGCGGAAGGATCGGCGACGGGTGGGGACCTTGCCGAAACTTCTCCAGAGAGCCACCCACTTCGACGATGCCGCACAGCGCATTCCACGACAGCATCGTCAGGTAGTCGATGAGGTCATCGGCGCTCATACGGGGATTCGACATCCACGAGTGGGTCGCCAGTTGGACCCCGCCGACGGTGTGGAATGCCCACGGCTCGACGCCGCGGGTGTCCATCCCCTCCTCCGCCATCCGCCTGCGCAGCATGACCGCCAGCATGCGGGCGATGATCTCCTCGCTGTTGGCGATCACCTTGTTCTTGCTCGCCGAGTTGTTCGCCATCACAAAGCGGTACGGCTCGGGCTCGGCGGCCACCGTCTCGACGTAGACCTTGATGATCTCGCGGGTCAGCTCATAGCCCTCGAGGTTCGTTGAGAGCGCAGCGGTCATGTTGGGAATCAGGGTGGTCTGCGCGAACCGCATCATCACCGCGGTGGTCAGGTCGTTCTTGTCGACGAAATAGCGGTAGAGAACCGTCTTCGACACCCCGATCTCGGCGGCGATCTCGTCCATGCTGACGTTGCTGCCACGCCGTCGGATCGCGACCAGGGTTCCGTCTACCAGCTCATTGCGGCGCTCCACCTTGTGTTGGTGCCAGCGCCGCTTGCGTCCATCGGTTTTCACCGCCCCCGGCGGAGTCTGCTGTGCCACTTTCGCGCAAGTCCGTTCGTCTAGATCTAATCGATAGTACGGCGAATGATCACGTCTCGGCCGGTCGGCACGGTCGACACACCGCGCGGTAGCGGATGATGGAGAGGTGGCACACAGACCAGACGCGGGAGCCGGCCGCCGGCGGGCGTTGCCTGCGCCGACAACGCAGCGGCCCAGCTTCGC
>LZSH01000172.1 GCA_001665255.1 Mycobacteriaceae bacterium 1482268.1
GTTCCGGCGAGATGCCCGCATGGCGCTGCGACGGGGGGATCGGATCCTCGCGGACATGCTGGTATGCCACCGCGACGGGGGAGTCACCGATGAAAGGCGGTTCGCCGGTGAGGATTTCGTAAAGCACGCAACCCAGCGAGTAGACGTCAGAGCGCGCGTCGACCTTCTCACCGCGGGCCTGTTCGGGCGACAGGTACTGAGCCGTGCCGATCACCGCGGCGGTCTGGGTGACGCTGCTGGCGTCGGCGAGCGCGCGGGCGATGCCGAAGTCCATCACCTTCACCGCGCCACTCTTGCTGATCATGATGTTGGCCGGCTTGACGTCGCGGTGGCATACCAGCATGTCCGCGAGGATCCGATCCCCCCGTCGCAGCGCCATGCGGGCATCTCGCCGGAACTCGACGCGGTGGTGCTCAAGTCGCTGGCCAAAAACCCCGACAACCGGTATCAGACCGCCGCGGAGATGCGTGCCGACCTGATCCGGGTGCACAGCGGCGAGACGCCCGATGCGCCGAAGGTGCTCACCGACGCCGAACGCACGTCGTTGATGGCGTCGACGGGCCCGATGCATCAGACGCCGATGACCGCGGAGCTGACTCCCCACCGGACCGCGTACCCCGATCGTGACCGCGGCCAGTCGGTGGGCCGGTGGCTCATCGCGGTCGCGGCCCTTGCGGTGCTCACGGTGGTGGTGACGATCGCGATCAACATGATCGGCGGCAACACCCGCGACGTGCAGGTGCCCGATGTGAGCAATCAGGCGTCGGCCGACGCGGTGGTAGCGCTGCAGAACGCCGGTTTCAAGACGCGCACGCAGCAGAAGCCCGATTCGAAGGTCCAGCCGGACCATGTGATCAACACCGAACCGGCCGCGGGCTCGGCGGTGGACGCCGGCGACGAGATCACGATCAATGTCTCGACCGGGCCCGAGCAGCGCGAGATCCCCGACGTGGCGTCGCTGAGCTACGCCGAGGCCGTCAAGAAGTTGTCCGACGCCGGCTTCGGCCGGTTCAAGCAGAGCCCGTCGCCGTCGACGCCCGAGCTCAAGGACCGGGTGGTGGCCACGCTGCCGCCCGCCAACCAAACCTCTGCGATCACCAACGAGATCACGATCGTGGTCGGCACGGGTCCCGAAAGCCGCCCAGTTCCCGACGTCAAGTCCCAGACGCTGGAGTCCGCCCAGCAGGTCCTCAATGCCAGCGGCTTCACGAAGTCGGTGCCCGTCGAAGTGGACAGCGCTGAGCCCGCCGGACAGGTGCTCGGCACCAAACCCGCGGCTGGACAGAACACGCCCTTGGACACCGTCGTGCAGATACAGGTGTCGAAGGGAAACCAGTTCACGATGCCCGACCTTCGCGGCCAGTTCTGGGCCGACGCCGAGCCGCGCCTGCGGGCCCTGGGCTGGACCGGCTTCCTCGACAAGGGCGCTGACGTGCGTGACACTGGTCAGCGCGTGAACGCTGTGGTGAACCAAAGCCCGGCACCGGGCGCCACGGTGAACTTCGACGCGACGATTACGCTGAGCTTCGCTGCGTAGCCGCGCGCACGGCGGTAGCGACTTCGTCCTCGAGGGTGCGCACCAGCGACTCGGCCGGCGCGGCGCCGCAGTAGCCCAGCCAGTTCGCCAGCATCCGGTGTCCACCTTCGGTGAGGATCGACTCGGGGTGGAACTGCACGCCGTGGATGGGCAGCCCGATGTGCCGCACGCCCATGATGACGCCGCCGTCGGTGCGGGCGGTGACCTCCAGCTCGGCGGGCAACGTGTCGGGCAGGATCGTCAGCGAGTGATACCGCGTCGCGGTGAATGGGTCCGGAAGTCCCTGCAGCACACCGACATTGGCGTGATGCACCGTGCTGGTCTTACCGTGCAGAAGCTCCGGCGCCCGGTCGACGGTACCGCCGAATGCCACGCCGATCGCCTGGTGGCCGAGGCACACGCCGAGCAAGGGCGTCGCGGCGGCTGCGCAGGCTTTGACGAGGGGGATGGACGCGCCGGCGCGCTCAGGGGTGCCCGGGCCCGGGCTGAGCAGCACGCCGTCGAACTCCGCGGCGGCCTTGGCAAGGCCGTCATCGGTGGCGAGGCGGTCGTTGTCGTTACGCCACACCTGCGCGTCCACACCGAGCTGACCCAGGTACTGGACCAGGTTGAACACGAAGCTGTCGTAGTTGTCGACGACCAAAACCTGCATCCGCCCAGGTTACTAGGTGTGCCTGGCGGCTTCCTGGGCGAGCTGGACTCGTGATGACAGGCCGAGCTTGGCGTAGACGTGGGTCAGATGGGTCTCGACCGTGCGGGGTGAGATGAACAGCCGGCTCGCGATGTCCTTGTTCGGCAGCCCATCGCTGACCAGCCGGACGACGTCCTGCTCGGTGGGGGTCAATGCCGCCCAGCCCGACGCGGGCCGCTTGCGCTCGCCGCGGCCGCGCTGCGCGTAGGCGATCGCCTCGTCGGTCGACAGTGCCGCACCCTCGGCCCAGGCCGCCTCGAAGTCGTCGAGACCCATGGCGTCACGCAATTCGTTTACGGCGGCCTCGTAATCGGCGGCAAAGTTCGGGTAGCGGACTTCGCCGGTGCGTTTCCTTACTGCATAGGCCGCGCCAAAGAGCCGCGCCGCTTCGCGGTGGCTCTCCTCGGCGACGGCGGTGCGCGCAAGACAGTCGAGAATCCAGGTCAATCCGTACCTGGTCCCTTTTTCCGCGGCTTCTGCAAGCGCGGCTTGTGCGTCCCGCTCCGCTCCGGTCATGTCGCCGACGGCGATCTTCACGTGCGCGCGCGACATCAGCGCCACCGATCGAAAACAGCCGTAGGTGTCTGCGACACTGTCGTCTGCCCACCGCAGTGCGGTCGACAGGTCCCCGCATGCCAGCGGTGCGAGAGCGGACCACCCAAGGACGCCCGACACCAACATCCGATTGACGCCCGTCTGCTGACGGGCGATGGCATACGCCCCGCGGGCTGCCTCCGCTTCACCCGCTGCCTGACAGGCCATGGCTACCGTGGCCTGTGCGGGGGCACGGAAGAATTCCATCAGATCCGCCGCTGTTCCGTTAGCCACTTCGGACGACGCCCGGGCGCCATCGATGTCGCCCAGTTGAGCCCTGGTGAATCCCTGTACCAGCAGGGCATACAACTGCAGCATCGTGTCATGGGCCGCGGCGGCTTCGTCTATGGCTTGATCGATCTCGACCAAGGCTCCGTGAAAATCGCCCAGCCAGGCCCGCGCCCAACCACTGGCCCAATGGCAGGCGCGAATGGTGGCGTGATTTCCAATCGCTGTCGCGACCTCGAGTGCCTTCGCGGCCGCTCTTTCACACGCGACTGGATCTCCGGCCCCCATCGCCGAACGCGCCTCCTCCACGAGAATCTGGCTCCAGATCCATGGATCGTCCAAGTTTTCGGCAAGCTCACGAGCCTCGGCGAAATAGGGCCGCGACACCTGCGGGTCGTAAGCGGTGAATACGCCTACGGCTATCAGTCCTCGGATCACCAGCGCCGGGTCATCGACTTCGCGCGCGAGGACCAGCGCTCGGTGGGCGTCTTCGACGCGGTCCGACGACAGAGTCCATGCGGTCAACATGACTTTGTCAACGAGCGCGCGAACGCGTGTTGCAGGTTCTACCACCTCCGAATCGCCTTGTGCTAAAGCGGCTTCGAGCCAAGCGAGGCCTTCCCCGTTACGGCCGCCGTCCTGCCAGACCGGGAACAGCGACGACGCTAGCTGCAGCGCTGACTCCGCGTCGCCGGCCTCCAGACTCCACGCGAACGCCGCCCGCAAATTGTCGATGTCGTTGTCGATACGTTCGAGATGCTCCAAGTAGTCCGGCCGCGCCGGAGAGTTGAGGACGTCGGCCACCGCCATGTAGTGGTCGCGGTGGCGAATGCGCACATCGTTCGCCTCACCCGACTCCCCCAGCTTCTCCAACGCGTACTGCCGCACGGTTTCAAGCAGCCGGTATCGCGTTCGCCTGCTGGTGTTTTCGGCGACAACGAGCGACTTGTCCACCAGTAGCGTCAGTTGGTCGAGCACCTGATACCGCTCCACATCGGAGGTGCCGGCGACTGCCTGCGCCGCGTCCAGGTCGAAGCCACCGAGAAACACGGCCAACCGTCGGAACAGCACGCGCTCCGGCTCGGTCAGCAGAGCGTGGGACCAGTCGACGGACGCGCGCAGTGTTTGTTGTCTGCGCACCGCGGTGCGCGCTCCACCCGTCAACAAGCGGAAGCGGTCGTGCAGGCTGCCGAGGATGTCATCCAGGGACAGCGCGCGCACCCTCGCCGCGGCCAGCTCGATCGCCAACGGCATTCCATCGAGGCGTTTGCAGATCTCTTCGACCGTGCGCCAATTGCTTTGTTCGACAGTGAAATCGGGCCGCACGTGGCGGGCGCGGTCGGTGAACAAGTCGATAGCCTCGTCGTCGATCGACAACGACGGCACCAGGAAGGTGACCTCGCCGGGCACCCCGAGCGGCTCGCGGCTTGTCGCGAGCAGACACAGGTTGGCGCACGCGCCCAGGAGGTCGTTCGCCAGCGATGCCGAGGTCTCCAGCAGATGCTCGCAGTTGTCCACCACCATCAGCACCCTCTGCTGACCGATGGACCGGACGACGTTCTCCGTCGTCGACCGGCCGGGCTGGTCCGGCAGGCCGACCGCACGCGCGACCGCGACCGAAACCACTTCGGGATGTGTGACAGGCGCCAGGTCGACGTAATGCACACCGTCCGGAAAGTCGGTCCCGATGCGGGCGGCGACCTCGACGGCGAGGCGGGTTTTCCCCGCACCCCCGGCGCCGGTCAGGTTCACCAAACGGTTCTCTCCCAACAACCGGCGCACTTCGTCCATCTGCGCACCGCGGCCGACGAAACTGGTGAGCTGTACCGGAAGTCCCGGTGTGCCAGTACCTTTCGGCGTTCGCAGCGGCGGAAAGTCATTACAGGTGTCGGGGTGACACAGCTGCACTACCCGCTCCGGCCGCGGAAGGTCGCGTAGCGGATGGGTGCCCAAATCGGTCAGCCAGGCGTCTGCGGGCAGCCAGTCGACGACCAGCGGCTCCGTGGCGCCCGACAACAGCGTCTGCCCGCCGTGGCCCAGATCACGCAGCCGCGCAGCCCGATTGATCGTGGGACCCGCATAGTTGAACTCATCACGCAGTTGGATCTGTCCGGTGTGGACGCCGATACGCAATCGGATCGGCGCCAACGGCGACCGCTGCAGTTCGAGCGCACAGGCCACTGCGTCGCTCGCCCGCGCGAACGCGAGCACAAAGCTGTCACCCTCTCCTTGTTCGACCGGCCGCACGCCCCCGTGTACCGCGACCAAGCCGTCGACCGCGTCGTTGAGTCGCCCGAGCGCCGCGGTCATCGCGTCGGGCTGGGTCTCCCACAACCGCGTCGACCCCTCGACGTCAGCGAGCAGCAGCGTCACCGTTCCGGTCGGCAGCTCACTCACGTCCGCGTCGCTCCATGCTTCGGGTGCGCTCATGCTAGCCAGCATGCGAAGCCGATCCGGGGAAAACATCCGCGAAACCCCGTATATGGGGCTGCGGCCCTCAGTAGCCGATTGGCCCGGCCGGCTTGGCGAAACGCATCCGCACGGACTCGGGATGCCCGACAAGGTCGACCGACTCGCGGGGCTCCTCCGAGTAGCCAAGTCCGAACCGCACCACGTACTGCTTATAGATCGTCACCAGCGGGGACGCCGCGAGGGCGGCCTGCATCGCGACGGGATCGCCTATCGCGGTGATGACATACGGCGGGCTGTAGGTCCGGCCGTTGAGCAGAAGAGTGTTTCCGACGCACCGCGGAGCCGACGTCCCTATGATCCGCTGATCCTGCATTTGGACCCCCTCGGCGCCGCCGGTCCACAGCGCGTTGAGGACCGCCTGGATGTCCTGCTGGTGCACCACGAGGTCGTCGGGGGAGGCGTCGCGGGGGAAACGGCCGTTGGCGTCGCGCTGGGCATCGGTGAGGGTGACGACGAGACCGCGGCCGCGGATGGGATCAAGACCGGCGTCGGCGGCCAGCGCGGCGTTGCGGTTCTGGATCGCAGCCAGCGCCGCGTCGGCGCCGGGGGAGCCGCCGTGATGGGTGTCGATCTCGGTGACGAGCTTGTCGCGCTGCGCGCTCAGCCGGTCGACCGACTGTTGGGCTTCCCGCACGAGGTCGACCAGGCGTGGTGAATCGCTGCGCCTGATCTCGTCGCCGCCGGAGACACCGTGGGTGGCCGCCAGCAGAAGCCCGGCCAGCAGGCAGACCAGCGGCACGCCCCACCGCCAGACGGACTGCTGTGGAGCTGCCATCGAGTACTTCCCGTCGCGATTCTCGGCCTGCAGTGCTCCTACGTTAACCTCGTAGGTGAATCCCGCTTCATCGTCGCACCCGTGGCGCCGAGTGTTTGTGAAGGTACCAATGCCCAAGTCCAAGGTCCGTAAGAAGAACGACTTCACCGTCAACCCGGTCAGCCGCACCCCGGTCAAGGTGAAGGGCGGCCCGTCGAGCATCTGGTTCGTCGTGCTGTTCCTCGGGCTGATGGTAATCGGCCTCGCATGGTTGCTGGTATTCCAGCTGGCGTCGACGTCGATTCCCTTCCTCGCCGAACTCGGACCGTGGAATTACGCAATCGCGTTTGCTTTCATGATTACCGGGCTATTGCTAACGATGCGCTGGCGATAACGGGCGCATCGGACCTGATGAATTCAACTTGGCCTCGATGCGTTACCCGTTCTGCAACCTTGCGGAAACCCAATCACATCGGTGTGATTCATCCCCATTGGGGATAGCACTTGTGGATAACCCCATAAACCGGGGTAAAAGGGCGTGGATTTTGCATGCAGCAAACTAATTGGAGCCCTCCTGCCGCCGGAGTCGCTGCGTGCGGCGTCACAGGACTTATGATGGCTATCGCCGCTGTGACCCTAGTCACAGACCCTCCCGGCCGCATCCTCACGATCATTGCCGCTGGCGGACTGATCTTGTTTGCAACGCTTTCGTGGCGCGCGCGGCCAAAACTGGCAATCAGCGACGACGGGCTTTCGATACGCGGACCGCTACGCACGCACAGGGTTGCTAAGAACAGCATCAAGCTCATTCGGATCACCGAATTCCGCCGTATTGCTCGCACGGTTCGGCTGCTCGAGATCGACACAACCGACGACCGGTTGTACGTCCTTACCCGATGGGACCTGGGCACCGACCCGCTAGACGTCCTCGACGCGCTGACCGCCGCCGGGCTTGCCGGCGGCTGACTTTACCAGCGGTGTCAGGAGATGGTGATCGAGTCGATCACCACCGGCTCGGTCGGCCGGTCGCTGCGATCGGTCGCCGTGGTCGCGATCGCGTCGACGACCTTCTGCGACTCCTCGTCGACGACCTCACCGAAGATGGTGTGCCTGCGGTTGAGGTGAGGCGTCTTGCCGACGGTGATGAAGAACTGCGAGCCGTTGGTGCCCGGGCCCGCGTTCGCCATCGCCAGCAGATAGGGCTTGTCGAACTGCAGCTCGGGATGGAACTCGTCGTCGAACTGGTAGCCGGGGCCGCCGCGGCCGGTTCCGGTCGGGTCGCCGCCTTGGATCATGAAGCCGTCGATAACCCGGTGGAAGACCGCTCCGTCGTAGAACGGGCCGGAGGTGCCGCCCGAGGCGTTCTCGGTGCCGTAGTCCTTGGTGCCCTGAGCCAGGCCGACGAAGTTGGCGACTGTCTTGGGTGCGTGGTTTCCGAACAGGGCGATCTTGATGTCACCGCGATTGGTGTGCAGGGTCGCAGTCGCTGTCTGAATAGGGCTCGTCACGGGAAGCCAGTCTGCCACGCGCCGTTGACGCCAAACCGGGCACCGCTGTGTTGCCGTCAATGGCAGGCTGGTAGGGATTTCACTGCGGCCCGCGAAAGAGGTTTCAGATGAGCTTGAAGACGGATGTCCGGCTGTCTCCCGGACAGCGATTGTCACGTGGCCTGAAGTACACCGCGGTGGGGCCCGTCGACGTGACCCTTGGAACTGTCGGGCTGAGCTTGCAGGGGGCGAATTCCGCGGCGAGCAGCCTGCGTCAGCGCCTCGAGAAGAGCCGACTGGCCAAGGAGTTCGAGGACGCACAGGACACGATCGCGCAGGAACTCGCCGCGGCGCAGGAGGTGCTGGCGAACCTGCCCCAGGTGATCGCGGATGCGCGGCGGCCTAAGCGTCGGCCCCGGCCAATGGTTCTTGCGATCGCGGGTCTCGCGTTGATCGGCATTGGGGGAGTGGCGTTTTCGATTGTCCGACGGTCGATGCAACCCGAGCCGTCGCCGCGGCCGCCGAGCGTGGAAGTAACGCCGAAGCCGTAGCGACTCGCCGCGAAGGTGACTTATGTCCACCGACACCGTCAATGGAATCCCTCGCGTTGACTTAACAGCCCGTCCCAAGTGGAAACGCAATCTCAGTTGGTGGTTGGGCGGGAAGCTGTTCACCACGAAGACCGGCTCGACGATCTGGCGCAAGGCCGTCGCGCCTGTCGAGGCACCGCTGATGAAGGCGTCGCGCGGGCGCATCCGCGTCTCCTTCTCGGCACCGATCGTCGTCTTGACGTCGGTTGGCGCGCGTAGCGGTGAACGCCGGGCAACCCCGCTGACGTATTTCACGGACGGCGCTGCCGTCATCTTGATCGCATCGAACTACGGCGGCACCCGGCATCCGGCGTGGTACCACAACCTGCTCGCGAATCCCCAGTGCGAGTTGCACATCGGTGAGCGCGGTGGTCGTTTCGTCGCCGAAGAGGTACACGGTGCCGATCGTGACCGGCTCTATGCCCTTGCCACCGATCGTCTCAACCCGGCGTTCGCCCTGCACGACGTGCGCAGCGGCTCCCGGACAATCCCTGTCATGCGCCTGAAGCCGGCGCCTTGAAATTTGTGGAGCCTAGGGTGTCTGGATTCATGACATAGGTGACAGATGAGTCGGGTCATAGGTGACACCTGCGATGGGCCTCGATGAGCCGCGTCATCGGTGACAGTCGTGGTTCATGTCGAAGGCCCGTGTTGTCGTTCTCGAAGTCACCAGCGGTCACCTCACC
>LZSH01000173.1 GCA_001665255.1 Mycobacteriaceae bacterium 1482268.1
GAAGTGGTCGCCGAAACCGAGTGCGGTGGCCAGCTGACAGATCAGCTGCCAATCGGGACGCGTTTGGCCGGGCGCCGGGATGGACTTCTGCAGCAGCGTCATCGTCCGGTCGGAATTGACCATCACCGAATCGGATTCGGCCCACATCGTCGACGGCAGCACGATGTCGGCGTAGCGGTTGGTGGCGGTGTCGCGGTAGGTGTCCTGGGTGATGACGAGCTCGGCGGCTTCCAGCCCCGCGATGGTGGTTCTGCGGTTCGGCATCGAGACGACCGGATTGGTGCAGATGATCCAGCACGCCTTGATCTCACCTGTGGCAAGGCGTTCGAACATGTCGACGGCGCCCGGACCGAACTCCGGTCGGATGGTGCCCGGCGGCAGGTCCCACTGCTGCTCGACGAAGGCCCGGTCGCCGGCGGAGAGCACTGAGCGCTGACCGGGCAGTCCGGGGCCCATGTAGCCCATCTCGCGGCCGCCCATCGCGTTCGGCTGGCCCGTCAGCGACATCGGGCCGCTGCCCGGTCGGCAGATCGCTCCGGTCGCGAGGTGCAGGTTGCAGATCGCGTTGGTGTTCCACGTTCCGTGCGTGCTCTGGTTCAGCCCGACGGCCCAGCACGTCATCCAGTCGCCCGCTTCGGCGATCATGTTGGCGGCCAGCCGCAGCTCCGACTCAGCGATGCCAGTGATCTGGGCCACTCTGGCCGGTGTGTAGTCGGCCAGGAAGGCGGGCATGGCGTCCCACCCATCGGTGTGCTCGGCGATGAAATCGTGGTCTATGTCACCATTTTGGACGAGCAGGTGCAGCAGGCCGTTGAGCAATGCGACGTCGGTGCCTGGCTTGATCTGTAGAAAGAGATCGGCCTTGTCCGCAGTCGTGGTGCGCCGGGGGTCGACGACGATGAGCTTGGCGCCCGCCTTGAGCCGGTCGGCCATCCGAAGGTACAGGATCGGGTGGCAGTCGGCCATGTTGGAGCCGATCACGAAGAACAGGTTGGTGACGTCGAAGTCGCTGTAGGACCCCGGCGGCCCGTCGGCGCCGAGCGATTGCTTGTATCCCGTTCCCGCGCTGGCCATGCACAGCCGCGAATTCGACTCCATGTACTTGGTGCGTAGGAAGCCCTTAGCCAGTTTTGTTGCCAGGTACTGGGATTCGAGCGACATCTGACCGGACACGTAGAGCGCGACGGCGTCGGGCCCGTGTGTGTCGACAATGGCCCGCAGTCGTCTGGCGGCTTCGGCGATCGCGTCGTCGACCGGCGTGGGCACATGTTCGTCGTCGCGTGAGGGACGCAGCAACGCTGACGTGAGCCTGCCGTCGGCGGCCTGCATCATCTCGGCGTGGGTGGCGCCTTTGGTGCACAACCGGCCGGCGTTCGTCGGATGCAGCCGGTCGCCTGAGACGCGTGCGATGACCGGCAGACCCGTATCGCCGTCGGTGGTGGTGTGCACGTCGATGCCGCAGCCGACACCGCAGTATGAGCACGCCGTCCGGGTCACCACGGTTTTCATCGTCGGGGGGCCCTGTTCCGGGTAGTTTCCGCGCACGTTAGCGGGCGGAAAACGGATGCTCACCGCGTCGCCATTGACGCGGTGAGCACCAGTTGTTGCAGGTCAAGCCATGCCTGCCGGTTCCGCGACAGTGTCGCCCTGCTCGCCGGCACGGGTCCGCACGGTCCGAATCCGCAGGAATACCACCCAGGTGACGATGGCGCAGATCACATAGAAGGCGAGGAAGATCCAGAAGGCGTTGGTCGCCGACTTGGCCGCACCCACATACGACAACCTCAGTGCGACGTTGATGAACACGCCGCCGAGTGCACCCACCGCGCCGGCGAATCCGATCAGCGCGCCCGACATGCGGCGCGACCATGCGGCCTTCTGCTCAGCCGTCCAATCGCTGTGGTTTTGCGCCTTGGCCTCGAAGATCGACGGGATCATCTTGTAGGTCGAGCCGTTGCCGATTCCCGACAGCAGGAACAGAAGGATGAAACCTGCGACGTAGCCGATCATCTGGCCGCCGGTGGCGGCACCCTTCATCCCGTCGTCCATCATTCCCGTGACGACCAGGATCCCGGCGGCGAACATCATTGCCACGAAGGTGTAGAGCGTGATCCGGCCACCGCCGATCCGGTCGGCGAGCTTGCCACCGAAGGGCCGCGCGATGGACCCGAGCAGCGGGCCGACGAAGGAGATCTGGGCGGCGTGCAGGGCGGCCTGCGCGGCAGTATCACCGCCGGCGAGGAAGTTGATCTGCAGCACCTGACCGAAGGCGAACGAGAAGCCGATGAACGAGCCGAAGGTGCCGATGTAAAGGAAGCTCATCACCCAGGAATCCCTGTACCGCAACGCTTCCGCGAGCGCACCGAGGTTGGACTTCTGGTTGCGCAGGTTGTCCATGAACAACGCCGCGCCCAGTGCCGCGCAGCCGATGAGAACCAGGTAGATGGCGCAGACCACTTCGGGTGCGGTGTTGCTGACCGTCGCGATGACCAGAAGCCCGACGAGCTGGATGAGCGGAACGCCGATGTTGCCTCCGCCAGCGTTCAGCCCTAGCGCCCAACCCTTCAGCCGCTGCGGATAGAACGCGTTGATGTTGGTCATCGACGAGGCGAAGTTGCCGCCGCCGACGCCGGCGAATGCCGCGACCACCATGAACGTGGTGTACGACGTTCCGGGATTCTTCATCGCCCACCACGTCAAGACCGTTGGAATCAGCAGCAGCAGCGCGCTGACGATGGTCCAGTTGCGGCCGCCGAACTTGGCCGGGGCCACGGTGTACGGAATGCGCATGAAGGCGCCCACCAGTGTCGGCATGGCCACCAGGTAGAACTTGCCCGCGGCGTCGACGTGATAGACGTTCTGCGGCATGAACAACACCATGACCGACCAGATCGACCAGACCGAGAAGCCGACATGCTCGGCAAAGATCGACCAGATCAGGTTGCGATTGGCAATCTTCTTGCCTCCCGCTTCCCAGGCGTCGACGTCTTCGGCGTCCCAGTTCTCGATGTTGCGTTCCCGGCTCAGGATCGACACAGCACTCCCCATCTACGTGAATCGGTTCCACCAAGGTTTATGTGTTCGCCATTCCGCGGCGATTGCATTGCCATGTCGCGGGGATCAACAGCAACTCACATGGGATTTCGCCGGCGATGTGCGCAACGGGAATCATGGCGGTGTTCTGCACGAAACGAACCGGAAACAATCGCCTCCTAGCTTTGGGAAGGCATGAGCGACGGCAGCATTCCGCGTTTCCTGCAGGGCCCATTCGATTTTGAGGGCAACGGGCTGGACAAACCGGTGCTCATCGACGACTCGCTGCGTTACGTCGTGCCCGCAGGCTCCACCACGCAACCGGTTTACTTCCGCGGCGGCAACTCCACGGACGACATGATCACGGTGGTGCTGTTCCGCGACGGCAAGCCCATGCGCTACTTCCCCATCGCTGCCAAAGGCGCGACTCACGTCGCGTTGCGAGTGGTCGAGGATCTGCTCGCCGATACGGTGCTTGAGCTGTACGTTGCCGCGCCGAGCGGATCAGTGGGCACCGTGATCGTGGACCTCGGCCTGGTGGAGGTCTGATGGCGCGCAAACTTGTCGTCGTCGGCAACGGGATGGCCGGCGTACGCGCCATCGAGGAAATCATCGCGAGATCGAAATCGGAGAACTCTGCTGCCCAGTTCGATATCACCGTCTTCGGCGACGAGCCGTACGGCAACTACAACCGGATCCTGTTGTCCAACGTATTGGCCGGCTGCCAGAGCGTCGACGATGAGGACGGCATCTATCTCAATGCGCTGGACTGGTACCGCGACAACAACATCGACCTCCGGGCTGGCGTGCGGGTGGTGCGCATCGACCGCTACGCGCGGCTGGTGCAGGCCGACGACGGCACCGTAACCCGCTACGACAACCTGATTCTCGCGACCGGCAGCCGGTCGTTCTTCCCGCCGATGACCGGATTGTGGTCTGACGACAAGACTCTCGCCGACGGCGTCTTCGGGTTCCGGTCGCTCGACGACTGCATGGGGATGATCTCCCAGACCGAACACCGCACGAAGGCCGTGGTGATCGGTGGCGGGCTGCTCGGCCTCGAGGCGGCACGCGGCCTGCAGAACCGCGGCCTGGCCGTCGACGTCGTCCATGCCGGGCCGACGTTGATGAATGCCCAACTCGACGACGCCGCCGGCGCGATCCTGCGCAGGTCCGTGGAAAGACTCGGGATCACCGTCCACACCGACAAGCGCACTACCGAGGTGCGAACCGTCGACGGCAGGCTCAGCGGGATCGTGTTCTCTGACGGCAGTTCCATCGACTGCGACATGCTGGTGATCGCTGCCGGCATCCGCCCCAATGTCGGTCTCGCGCAACGCTGCGGTCTGACCGTGGAGCGCGCCATCGTCGTCGACGACCACATGCGCTCGGTCGACGACGACGCCATTTACGTCGTCGGCGAGTGCGCGCAGCATCGCGGCCAGGTGTACGGATTGGTGGCGCCGCTGTGGGAGCAGGCCGGCGTGCTGGCCGACCACATCACCGGCACGGACAAGTCTGCGGCGTATCACGGATCGCGCACGGCGACCAAGCTCAAGGTCGCAGGGGTGGATGTCGCGTCGATGGGCCTCAAAGCGCCCGCACTTCCCGACGACGAGTTCGTGCAGTTCTCCGAACCGAAGCACGGCATCTACAAGACCATCGTGATCCGAGACGGAAAGCTGGTCGGCGCAACGTTGCTCGGCGATGTGAGCAAGGTCTCGTTTCTCACGCAGGCATTCGACAGCGGCCTACCGCTACCCGACGAGCGGGTGTCGCTGATGTTCGACATCGGGACACCCGAACTGGCCGTCGGTGTCGCCGAGCTCGCTGACGATGCGCAGGTATGTAATTGCAACGGGGTCAACAAGGCCGCGCTCGTCTCGTGTGTCCAGGGTGGCGAGACGTCGGTCACCGGTGTGATGGCAAAGACGAAGGCGGGTAAAGGCTGCGGGTCGTGCAAAGAACTCGTCGGCCAGATCGTGTCGTGGGCGGCCGGCGGCGAGACCACCGAAGACCCGTCGGCGTCGTGGTACGTGCCCGTGATCCCCTACGACAAGCCGACGTTGATGCGGCACATTCGCGATCTCGAGTTGCATTCGGTGTCTTCTGTTTTCGCCGCGCTGGCCCCGGACGGCAAGGAGGACGCGAACTCGAAAATGGCACTGGCCTCGCTTCTCGAGACGATGTGGGCCGACGAGTTCGTCGACGAGCGCGACGCCCGTTTTGTCAACGACCGCGTGCACGCCAACATCCAGCGCGACGGGA
>LZSH01000174.1 GCA_001665255.1 Mycobacteriaceae bacterium 1482268.1
CGAACGGCCGGAGGACGACTCCTTCGACGACATGCTCCTGCACGTCGACGGTTGGCTCTGCGAGATCAAGGACGTCCAGATCCGCGACGGCCTGCACATTCTGGGTCAGGCTCCGGCCGGCGAAGCTCAGCTGGATCTGGTGCTGGCCATCCTGCGCGCGCGCCAGCTGTTCGGCGGTGACCAGACCGTCCCGGGTCTGCGGCAGGCGCTCGGCCTTGCCGAGGACGGCAACGACGACAGAGCCGCCGTCGACGACGCCGAAGCCCGTGCCCGGGCATTGCTCGCCGAACTTCAACGCGCTCAATGGGATCCCGCGGTCGCCGACGGCTTGTCCGACAACCCGGACGTCGCGGCGATCCTGCGCTTCGCGGCGACGGAGGTCGTGCCGCGGCTCGCGGGCACCGCGGGCGAGGTCGACCAGATCCTGCGCGCGCTCGACGGCCGGTTCATCGCCGCGGGGCCGTCGGGATCACCGCTGCGGGGCCTGGTCAACGTATTGCCCACCGGCCGCAACTTCTACTCGGTGGACCCCAAGGCGGTGCCGTCGAGATTGGCGTGGGAGACCGGCAGCGCGATGGCCGACTCGCTGCTGGAGCGCTATCGCAAGGATCACGGCAACTGGCCGCCGTCGGTCGGCCTGTCGGTCTGGGGGACGTCGGCGATGCGCACCGCCGGCGACGACATCGCCGAAGTCCTTGCGCTGCTCGGTGTTCGGCCGGTATGGGACGACGCATCGCGCCGCGTCGTCAATCTTGAGCCGATCCCGCTGGCCGAACTCGGCAGGCCGCGCATCGACGTCACCGTGCGGATCTCCGGTTTCTTCCGTGATGCCTTCCCGCATGTGGTGACGATGCTCGACGACGCGGTCGCGCTGGTGGCGAACCTCGATGAACCCGCCGATCAGAACTACGTGCGCGCGCATGCCGAAGTCGACATCGCCGAGCACGGGGACCGGCGACGCGCCACCACAAGGGTTTTCGGTTCGAAGCCGGGCACCTACGGCGCCGGGCTGTTGCAGCTGATCGACAGCCGCAACTGGCGCGACGACGCCGACCTCGCCGAGGTGTACACGGCGTGGGGCGGATTCGCCTACGGGCGCGGTCTCGACGGCGCACCCGCCGCCGATGACATGAACCGGCAATACCGCCGAATCGCGGTGGCCGCCAAGAACACCGACACCCGTGAACACGACATCGCCGACTCCGACGACTACTTCCAGTACCACGGCGGCATGGTGGCGACCGTACGTGCGTTGACCGGCAAGGCGCCGGCCGCCTACATCGGTGACAACACCCGTCCGGATGCCGTGCGCACCCGCACGTTGTCCGAGGAGACCACGCGGGTGTTCCGGGCCAGGGTGGTCAACCCGCGGTGGATGACGGCGATGCGCAGGCACGGTTACAAGGGTGCTTTCGAGATGGCCGCCACTGTGGACTACCTGTTCGGCTACGACGCCACCGCGGGCGTGATGGCCGACTGGATGTATGAACGGCTCACGGAGGCGTACGTCCTCGACGACGAGAACCGCAAGTTCATGGCCGAATCGAACCCGTGGGCGCTGCACGGTATGGCGGAGCGACTGCTGGAGGCCGCCGACCGCGGCATGTGGGCGCAGCCCGAAGCCGACACGCTCAACGGATTGCGGCAGGTGCTGCTGGAAACTGAAGGTGACCTCGAAGGGTAGCTCCCCGCTAGGTTGGATACGTGCCTGTCACCTTTGCCGACGTCGCGAAGAGCCAATACATCCTGCTGACCACGTTCACCAAGGACGGCCGGCCGAAGCCGACCGCGATCTGGGCTGCGCCCCGCGGCGACGGCCTGGTGGCCATCACCCAGGAGAAATCGTGGAAGGTCAAGCGGATCCGCAACACCTCGCGGGTGACGATCGCCGAGTGTGATGTCAAGGGAAACCCGAAGGGCGAGGCGGTCGAAGCCGTCGCCACGATCCTGGACAAATCCGCAAACGCCGCCACCTACGACGCCATCGGCAAGCGCTACGGGCTGATGGGCAAGACCTTCAACTTCTTTTCCAAGCTTCGCGGCGGCATGACGAACAACGTTTCGGTCGAGCTGAAAGCGGTGAACTGAGCTTTATGGCTCCGACCTTCACCGACATCTACCGCGAGAAGTACCTGCTGCTCACCACCTTCACCAAGGAAGGCAAAGCCAAGCCGACCACGGTGTGGGGCGTGCCCGAGGGCGACAAGCTGCTGATCATCACCGACGACGGGTCGTGGAAGACCAAGCGCATCAACAACACCCCGCGGGTCACCATCCAGAAGGCTGGTCCGCTCGGCAAGGCCAAGAGCGAACCCGTCGAGGCGGTGGCGCGCAACCTGCCCGATTCGGAGACGAGGCGGGTGTTCGAGAAGGTCACCAAGCGCTACTGGTGGCACGCGTGGTGGTGGTTGCCGCAGGCGCTTTTCCGCGGCGGCATCGAAAAGGTGCACAGCGCGATCGAGGTGACCGCTGCACCCGGTCCCGCGTAGAACCCACCGGCCGGAACCCCACGGCGCTCCGATCCGTTGGCACAACATGGCGATGCGGCTGTTTCTCATCTACCTGATCCTCGAGATCGCGGTCGTCGTGGCCCTGGTCTCGACGATCGGGTTCGGCTGGACGGTGCTGGCGCTGCTGGGCACCTCGGTGCTCGGGTTCGTGCTCGCCGGTTCCCAGGTCAAGCGCCAGGTGCGGCGGCTGCGCTCTGGTCTGACGTCGCCACATGGCGCGGTCACCGACAGCGCGATGGTCGCCCTGGGCACGGTGCTGGTGTTCGTGCCCGGGCTGGTGACCACCGTCGCGGGCCTGCTGCTGTTGATGCCCCCGACCCGCGCCGTGGCCCGGCCGGTGCTGACGGTCATTGCCGCCCGCCGAATGCCGCTGATTACCGTCGCATCGAGCGCCGCATCCGCGGCGGGCCGTGCCCGTCCGGGCCGCGGCGACTACATCGACGGCGAAGTCATCGACGTCGTCGATTGGGGGTACCGCCCGCCTGCAGGCGATGAGCCCAAGGCGTTGCCTCGCAACCCTGACGTGTGTTGACGACGCTGCTGCGAGGCGGTCGGATCCACAGTCCGGCCATGCCGGACGCCACCGCGATGGCCATCCGCGACGGCGCCGTCGTATGGCTGGGCAGCGACGACGTCGGCCTCGCGCAG
>LZSH01000175.1 GCA_001665255.1 Mycobacteriaceae bacterium 1482268.1
AAGCGTCGATACCTCGGAAGCGCTCGCGCCCGCGATGGCGGCGTTGGCCGCTGAGCTCGTCGGTGTCGCCGCAGCGGTACTCACTCTTGCAGTCGAGCATGCGCGTGCCCGCACGCAGTTCGGCCGTCCGATAGGTTCCTACCAAGGCGTCAAGCATGCTTTGGCTGACCGTTATGTCGCCGTGGAGCGCGCTCGCAGCCTCACCTACGCCGCCGCTGCGGCTCTCGACGATGACCGGCTTTCTGCGCGACAACGATTCGGTGCGGCGGCGCTGGCCAAGGCGGCCGCCGGGGACGCCGCAACGGAGGCGGCCCGCACCGCGGTGCAGGTCTTCGGCGCGCTGGGTCAAACCTGGGAACATGATACGCACCTTTTTTTGCGGCGAGCATGGCTAGGCGCCGCCCTGCTCGGTGACAGTTCTGCGCTGTATCACCTGGAGGGCCAACGCTTTCTGCGGGAATTGAACTGATGTCGGCGCGAACCGACCCGGACATGGCCGCGTTGCGCGATGAGTTCGCTGCCTGGCTCAATTCTGTGCTGCCGCAGGACTATTACGATCGCTACCCGACGTATCGGTGGGACATCGGGCTGCGCAGGGAATACCAGCGAGCTAGCTTCGAGGCCGGTTGGATTCAACCGACGTGGCCCGGCGAGTACGGCGGGCGCAGCCTCACTGCGCCACAAGCACTCGAGATTCGCTTGGAGGCCGCAGTTCGCGCTGCACCCAAATTACCTAACATCGCCGGTCCGAACGTGGCCGCTCCTGCCATCCGTGCCTTCGGCACTCCAGCACAACGGCATCGGCTGCTGGTGCCCGCGCTGACCGGAGACGAATGGTGGGCCCTGGGGATGTCAGAGCCTGAGGCCGGATCCGACTTCGCTGGGCTACGCACTCGCGCGGTGCGCGTCGGTGACACATATCGTCTTAACGGCCATAAGATATGGACAACACAAGCTCACCTGTCGCGATGGTGCACCCTATACGCCCGTACCAATCTCGAGGCACCCAAACACCGCGGTATCACCTGCTTCATCCTTGACCTGCAGTCACCGGGAGTGACGATCGAACCGATCCGGATGGCATCGCGATCCGACGAAACCTTCTGCGAAGTGTTCCTCGACGACGTCGAGGTGCCGGCGGCGATGCTCCTGGGTGAGGAGAACTGCGGCTGGCAAGTCGCGATGACCTCCCTGCAGCATGAACGGCAGATGATCTGGGTGATGAATTGGGTGGAGATCCGGCGGGGACTCACGTCGATTGCTTCCACGGCGCCCACCGACCATGCCGATCTGTTCCGCACGGTGGGTTGCTTGCTCGCCGACGCCGATGCCATCCGCGCAACGGGATATCGGGCATTGCAGAACGACGAAGCCGGCCGGGCGAGCCCTGAGGCCCACGTGCTTAAGCTATTGGGATCCTCGACGCTTCAACACGTTTGGGAGGTCGTCGCCGCCGCGGCAGGCACCGCAGCCGCCTGTGATGAAGACCTGGAGTTTGAACGCCACGACGCATTGGCCGCCACCATCTACGGCGGCACCTCTGAAATTCAACGAAACATCATCGGCGAGCGACTGCTTGGCCTGCCCAAAGGATGACGACGATGAACTATGACCTAGACGATGACGCATATGCTCTGCGGCTTAGGCTCCGCACGCTCATCGAAAAGCACTTGCCCTCAGGGTTTCTGGGCGCCTTTACCGATGATTCCGAGGATCTTGCCACTACGCAGGCATTCTGCAAGCTGCTGGCTTCCGAGGGTTTGCTGGCACTAGCGTGGCCGCGCGAGCACGGCGGAGGTGGCGGCTCTGTTTGGCAACAAACGGTCCTGCGGGAAGAGATGTGGGCCCACCACGAACCCCGCGGACCACAGTACATGGGCTTGAACTGGGTGGGCCCCGCATTGATGCGGTATGGGACCGAGGAGCAGAAGTCCAAGCACCTCGCCGCGATAGCCGCAGGAGAAGTCATATGGTGCCAAGGGTTTTCCGAACCCGAGGCAGGCACGGATTTGGCGTCGCTGCGCACACGCGCAACACCGACCGACACCGGATGGCTTATCACAGGTCAAAAAATTTGGACCTCATACGCGCAAATGGCGTCATGGTGCGTCCTGGCCGCCTGCACCGACACGACTGCCCCCAGAGATCGCCGCCACACACTGTTTCTCGTCCCGATGGATCGCAGCGGCATCACTGTACGTCCCATCAAATCGATGCTGGGACCACACCATCTCAACGAAGTCTTCTTTGACGGGGTCGCTGTGAGCTCCGCTGATGTACTCGGTGACATCGGCGGTGGCTGGCGCGTGATGCGCGATGCACTGGACTTCGAGCGTGTCGGCATTGCGCGCTACGCCCGCTGCGAGTCACTGCTGGAACGTGTGCGCACTGAGATGGCCGAGCACTGGGACCTTCTGCCTGAATCACTACGCAAGCGCTGGGTCAGGGCACTGATCGACTTGCGTGTCGCGCGTCTGCTTGCCTACCGGGCCGTAGCTTTACAGACGGCCCCCGAGGCTCGGGCCGCCGCAAGCGCCGCCCGCATCGCAGCGACCACATGTGATCAACAAGTCGCGGAATTGCTCTTCGACGTTGTCGGTCCGGCGGTCTTCTCCTGCGAGGACTCGGTGGTGATGCGCGCGGTCGAAGACCACTGGCGCTACGCCCAGGCCGCCACTGTCGCTTCAGGCACGATCGAAGTTCAGCGCATGTTGGTGGCGCGGGAAGTCTTGGGTGGCCGCTGATGGATACGACTCTGCCACAACATATCCAAGACTTTGCCGAGACCGCGGCATCGCGTTTCAGCCGGCTCGGCGGCCCGCAAGCAGCGTTGCGCGCGGAAACCGATGACACCGTGCGTGACGCCGCCCACGTAGCGGCCGCCGAGATCGGCGCGCAGGAGCTGCGCGTGCGCACCGAACCCGACGACAGGCTCGCCGCCGCCGCGCTGTGTCGTGCGGCCGGCGCGTCGATGCTGCCCTACCCCATTGTTGATGACCTCCTTTCTGTAGGCGGCGCGCGCCTGACATTGATTGACAAGTCCGCACCCCGCATCGACCACGGCGATCTCATTGGGCGGTGGCTCCTGGCCGACCTGGACGGCAATTCCTACACAGCCGCCCTTAGCCGACGTGGCACAACGAAACTGGGCCCATTCGTGGTCACGGCAGACGGCCTCATGCCCTCAGAACACGTGCCCCACTCCGATATTGCGTTGCATCTCATTTTGGACGCGTGGTTCATTCTGGGCGCTCTCGAACGCTCACTTACCATTGCGTGTCAGCACGTGAAGGCCCGCACTCAATTCGGCAAAGCTCTGGCCGAATTTCAGGCCGTACGCTTCTCGATTGCAGACGCCGACGTGGCGGTCCGCGGCCTAGAGGAACTTGCCAAATTCTCCATATCGCGTTGGACGGCGGACGGCAGCCGCCGAACATGGACGGATGCGGTAATGGTCAAATTGCACGCTGCCCAAGTCGCGGTGCACATCATGCGGACCTGCCATCAGCTGCTGGGTGCGCTCGGATTCTGCGACGAAAGCGATATCAGCGTCATCGACCGTCATCTGCAACCCAAGATCCGTTTACCCGTCGTAGCAGACGGACTTGCGGCGCGCCTCATCGCTGACATCCCAACCGGCGCCGTCGAAACACTGTTCTCGCAACCGACATCGTGACCGCGCCCCGAGACGTCACCCGCGTCTCGACCTCGGCCTGGACGACCACCCGGATGCCCCAGCCGTCATTGCACGCGCCGGGACACTTAGCTATCGGGAACTCGACCAGGCGGCCGACGCAGCCTGCGGTGCACTATGGGAACTTGGCCTACGCCCGGGTGACCGCGTTGCGGCATGCTTACCGAACGACCTTGATGTCGTGGTGGCGTTTCATGCCGCGATGCGACTGGCAGCGATCTGGGTGGGCATACCGTCGGCGCTGGCAATTCCTGAAAAAGTGCAGCTACTCAAACACAGCGGCGCACGGCTGCTGCTCACTGACCCCATGACCGCCAACAAGCTCAGCGAGGTATCCGCAGAAGCTGCGGTTCCTCCCATCCTCACCGTCGACCCCCACGGCTCGGAGAATGATTGGGGATGGCTGATATCGCAAGGCCATCGCGCACCGAAGATCTCCATCGATGCGCATGCGCCCGCTGCAATCGCCTACACGAGCGGCACCACTGGCGATCCCAAAGGGATCGTGCACAGCCAACGCAACTTGTTGCTGCCCGGAAGGGTCCTAACCGCCACCCGTCGATATCGTTGCGATCTTCGCAAGGGTGACAGCCTGCCTCTCACGATCCTCAATCTGATGACTTTGACCACGCTGCTGACCGCCCAGGTCGGTGGCTGTGCCGTGGTGATGGACCGCCGTGATGCCATCGGTGTAGTGGAATGGATACGTCGTCACCGAGTAACGGTGTGGAACGGGGTACCGACGCAATTACGCGACCTGGTCATGCGATCCGACATCAGACGAGCAGATCTCAGCAGTCTGAGCGAAGTCTGGTGCGGTGGAGCTGATTTGTCTGAATCCCTGCGAGCATCGTTTCGCGCCAAGTTCGGGCTTGATCCGCGTGCGACATACGGACTCACCGAGGCCCCTGCGGTGGTGGCTATTGATCCCCCTGGCAAGGCGTCACGTGCCGGATGTAGCGGTCAGGTGCTACCGCATCTGCGGGTGACGGTCGGCGCGGCTAATTCGCCTACGCGCTTACATGATGATCCTGGTGAGCTGTCGATCTCGCCGACGATGTCCGGGGAATGGCGCGGCTGCTATTCGCCGATGCTCGGCTACTGGACAGGTCAGGGTATTGAGAAGACCGAGGGCCCGCTGCGGACCGGCGATCTCGGTCATCTTGAAGAGGGGGGTTGGCTGCGCGTCGTCGACCGCAAGAAATTGATCATCTTGCGCGGCGGTGCCAATATCTACCCCGCCGAGGTAGAACACGTGCTCCGCAACGCACCCGGGGTCGCAGATGCGGTCGTATTCGGATTACCCGATCAACGACTCGGTCAAAAGGTGGCAGCACTAATCGAGCCTGACGTCAGTTCAGCCGCGGCACAGGAGCTTTCGATTGAGGAACTGCGCAGACACTGCACCGCCCGCCTGGCCCGCTACAAGATTCCCGATATGTGGGCGCTCATGGATGTACTACCGCGCAACGCGATGGGTAAGGTCATTCGCGCCGAATTAGCCACCGTGTTTGCCGCGGCTCCACGCTTGAAACGGAATTGCGGTTCCTGAGCGCGGCCTTCGACTCAACGGTTGCCTCTTCCGCTCACGCCGCACATGCAAGCGATATCGCGCCTGCACGGCAGCGTCTCCGATGCTTCCCCGCCACACGGTCGTTTGCAAGACCTTGCGCTGGTACGGCGGTTAGGCGCGTAGCTCGTAATTCGGCTGCATCAAATCGAAGCCGAGCGCTTCGCGCGACGAAACTCGTCCGCCGCGTCCGAGAGCATAATCGATCAATTACCGTTGGCGGTGGCGGCGGGGGTGCGTTACCGAGGAGGCGCCATGGTGGCAGGCATGGATCGATGATGGGGCGCGATCGATCAGCGAAGGCCTCAGACTCGACGCCCGTCGACCAGACTGACGCCGTGGTCCCGGCGAAACCGACCCACCATGCGAATCAACGGCGCAGGCCGCGAGGAGCGGTCACCCCCGACGACATGATCACCGCTGCGTTTGAGCTCGCCGAGACAGTCGGCTTGGCGGAAATGAGCATGCCCCGACTCGCCCGTCACATGAATGTGCCGGTGACCACCATCTATTGGCATTTCCGCACCCGCGACAACCTCCTCAACGCGATGCTCGACCGTGCAATACAGCAGTATCACTTCGCCACTCCCTTCGAGAGTGATGCGGCTCCGTGGGACGACGCTTTGAAGAACCACTTCCGCAAAATGCGCCGCGTCTTCAACGACAATCCCCTGCTGTGCGACCTCGTCTTGCTCCGGACGGGCGAACTTTCAGCCGAGGCCGGCCACGCGGCAGTCGAAAAGCTCGAAACCGTCGTGCGCACGCTGATGGATGCCGGCTTCACCGCGGATAACGCGTTGGAGGTCTATCTGGCGTTATCTGTTCACAGTCGCGGCAGCGCGATTCTCGAACACCTCAACGTCGTGCAGCATCTGCCCGACCGTCTTCAGCGGGACCGCATCAAGGCCACCGGGGTCACCATCGAGGCAACCCCCGTGCTCTATGAGCTTTCCAGCCGCGGCCACAGTGTGGTTGACCTCAACTTCGAATTCACCCTCGACGCGATCCTCGACCGAGCAAAGCAAATTTTGGCTCAAGACTTGTCGAACAGGGACATGGGTTCGACATCCAGCCCTTCCGCATAGCTCCCACGTCGACCCTGCCCATCCGGAGATAGCCCGAGCGGCCACTGCGGGTCACACCCGCTCCTATCGATCCCCGCTGCGATGGGAAGTCCTGGTTGGGCTCACGCGCCCCCTCGCCATGCCCAGATCGATCCTTGACCAGTCAGCCGCATTCTTATTACGGTAATATCAACCGTCGGACCAACCGTCTGATCTGCGGTGCCACTCGCCCCAGAGCAGGACAGCGACGCGACGAAGCAGAGCATGACCATCGGGGCCGACGTAGGAGGAACGCTGACGCGACACTTCGGCGCAGGTTCAGGTCAGCCGTCGACAGCCAGGAGCGCCGCCAGAGCCGTCGACAGCCGCGCGGGCCGTGATTTCGGCGCCACCGGCTACGCCCGACCTCTTTCAGGTTTAGCGATGGTGGCGGCACTGGCTGGCATCATCGCGCTAGCCGTCGGGCTCTTCCGTGGCAGTTTCAGTGACACCGTGCCGGTGACGGTCATCTCGCAGCGCGCCGGTCTCGTCATGGATGACGGTGCCAAGGTGAAGATGCGTGGCGTCGAAGTCGGTAAAGTCGATTCGATCGAGCACCGCGCAGATGGCACAGCGGCGCTGCACCTCGCGATGGATCCGTCGCAACTCCGTCTGATTCCGGCGAACGTGAACGTCGACATCGAATCGACGTCGGTGTTTGGCGCGAAGTACGTACAGATGGTTGCGCCCGGGGCGCCGTCGACGGAGAGGTTACGCGCCGGGCAGGTGCTGCAGTCCGACAAGGTCAGCGTCGAAATTAACACCGTCTTCCAGCAGCTTGTGCAAGTGTTGGACAAGATCGACCCGGCCAAGCTGAACGAGACGCTGGGCGCGATCGCCAGCGCGTTCAATGGCCGCGGCGAGAAGTTTGGCCAGACGCTGGTCGACTTCAACGCGCTACTCGCCAAGATCGACCCGAGCCTGCCCAACCTCTCGCACGACATCGAGGCGTCGGTGCCAGCGTTCAGCGCCTACGGCGACGCGGCACCCGACCTTATGTCGACGATCAGCAACACCACGACGATCAGCGACTCGATCGTCGATCAGCAGCAGAACCTCGACGAGTTCCTGGTCAGTGCAACCGGATTAGCCAACCTCGGCAACGACGTACTCAGCGCGAACCGCCCGGCGCTGACAGATGTGACCCATCTGCTGGTGCCCACCGCCGAATTGCTCAATGAGTACCGCGACTCGCTTCGTTGCGGAATCGGCGGCCTTGTCCCGCTAGCGAAATCTCCCCCGCAGTATTCGAGCGCGATCGTCTCGGCCGGTCTCACGCTCGGCGTCGAAGGCTATCGCTATCCGAGAGATCTGCCGAAGGTCGCCGCATCCAGTGGCGGTGCGAACTACTGCGACGTACTGGGCCTTCCCGACCTGCCGCCCAATTTCGTGCCACCGTTCATTCTCGGCGACGTCGGGTCCAATCCCTCCCGCTACGGCAATGCGGGCATCGTGCTGAATTCAGCAGGCCTCAAGAATTGGTTGTTCGGACCGCTGGACGGACCGCCGCGCAACTTCGCCCAGATCGGGATGCCGGGCTGAGCCTGCTGAGTCAATACGCGAAAGCCCGCGCGAGGGTGTCGGCGTGCAGCAGTCGCAGCCGCTTTGACCCGTCGAAGGCTGGCATCACCGAGTCGAAGCCATGGAAGGTAGCGGCGATGACGTGCAACTCGGTGGAGACGTAGGAACGCAGCAATCTGCTGGCATACATGATCAACTCATCTCGGCACGGATCTGCTTCCGAGCAGCTGATGAAGGTCGACGGCATTTCCTCGAGATTGATCCGGTGCGCTGGAGCAAAGTCCTGCGCCGCGCACTCGCTGCGGTAGTACATCCAGCCGTTTTCGGTCGCCCGGCCGCTCAGGCCTGGAGTGGTGTAGAACTCAGTGCGCGAACGGGTTTCCTGCGCGTACCGCGCTGATGTCATCGATGATGCGCCGTTCTTGAGCCAGCGTGGACGCAGCGAGCGTCAAGGTCACCATGCGTTCGAAGGTCGATCTGAGTGCAGGATCGATGCGCTGCAGCGACCGGTGTACGTCGGCGTCGATCGCGCAGGGCGTGCCAGCGATGGCCATGCCCTCAGCGTGGTCCGCCACCGTCTTCATGTAGTCGACGCTCGCCCGGCAGTGCCGGTACCGCCGAAGGCAATCCGTACAGCTCCATCGCGTTGCCGCGCATGATGCGCTCACGCTGGTCGCTCGGGAAGCGATTGAGCACCCAGGACGGAGCATCGTAGCTCCAATGCGGATAGTCGGTGGAGAACATGATGTTGTCACCTAGGTCCATCATGTCGAGGTATTCCCGGTACACCTGGACATCCACGTCCTCCAGCGGCTGGGTGGTGAAGCGCACATGTTCGCGCACATACTCCGACGGGCGCCGGCGTACGTGAGGAAGATCGGCACGCCGCTGCTCCCATATCCGGTCCATCCGCGACATAACGGGCATGGCCCACGTGAAACCGCCCTCAACAAAGAGAACCCTCAAGTCGGGATGGCGGTCGAACGCGCCGTCGAAGACGAGGCTCATCAGATGCGACACATACAGCAACGGCCACGACGCGAAGAAGTCATGCCAGTGCGCCGGGTTGCCGACCGGATAGATCGGGATGAGCTCGAAGGGTGCTTGACTCATCAGGTGGGTGGCGACGGGAAGGTTGTTGCGGGCCGCCGCCTCATAGAGCGGATCGAAATGCGGATGCCCAAACGGGATTCCACGGGTCTGCGGGGTCATGAGCACCTCGGCCATATAGGGGTGCCCCGCCCACCGCTCCACCTCACGGGCCGCCTCGACCGGCGTTTGGGCGCTCACGCTGATCGCCCCGCGCCAGCGACCGTGACTGTTGTTCGTGTTCAACCACACGTCGGCGAGCCAGTCGTTGTAAATCGACTTCAACACGTGCTCGTGCTCGGGCAGCTGATGATCACACATCGGTTCGAGCATCGCGATGCTGACCCCGGCTTCGGCGAGTAGCTGCCGCGCGGCGAAGTCGGGATCACTACCCGCCGGTCCGGCGGTCGGAGGCTTGGCGTCCACCCGCACCGATCCTGTCTTGAACGAGTCGGGCGTGTCGTAGAAATACGCCAGCGGTGTGGCGGTATGCCCGCCGGGCCACAGCTTGTCGACCCATTGCGCCGGCGCATAGCTTTTCAAAACATCGCGCGACACCGGCATGGGATGGACGTCGGTGTCCACGATCGTCACCGGCACCATATCGGTGTCCACGCCTACTTGAGCAGACTCGACAGTTGTCATGCGTTGCTCCCTTCCTTTAGCGGCGCTCGGCCGTAGAATCGTGCCGCGTTGCGCCACAGTACTTTTGAACACTGCTCGCTATCGAGGCCCGCGACGGCCTCAACCGGCGACGTGGTCGACCAATGCGGGTATCCCGACCCGTACATGACCAAGTCGGACTTGTTTGAAAAGTCCATCCAACGGCTGGCATGGCCGACGCTTGGAGGACCGTCGAAGGCCGACGTGCAGAAGCCGACGTGGCCGGGCAGAATTCGGCTTGGGGGCTGTTCCACCCAGGGTGTCTGGTCGCGCACCGACATCCAGAACGTGTCGAGCCGCCACATCAGCGGTGTCAGTATGTCGTAGCCGCCGTCGGCAAAGACAAATTTGAGTTCGGGAAGGCGGCCGAAGGTCCCCTCGATGATCAGCGTGGCCAGATGCACGAAAAAGTTCAGCGGCATGAAGGCCGCGTACCCGGGGTAGGTGTGGGCGTGTCCGGCAAAAGTTGGCGGATAATCGACCCCGTTGCCGCCATTGATACGGACAGCGACAGGCAGGCCGTAAGCGGCCGCTGCCTCCCAGATCGGTTCGAACATCGGCTTGCCGTAGGGCTCCCGTGACTGCAGCGGCACACCAACTTGCACCATCTTGGGATGCTCGGCCCAGCGCTGGATCTCGGCTACGGCTCCTCGCGGGTCCTCGGGGTTGACCCGTATCGTGCCGAGAAAGCGCCCGGTGCTGTCGGCGTCGAGCCACCGATGCGCGAGCCAGTCGTTGACCGCCGCGCAGATGCGACTGTTGAGTAGATAATCGGCGATGTTGCCGCGCGTCAGCGGATTGAGGACCGCATAGTCGACGCCGCCCTCGTCAAACAGGTGCCGGGCGACTGTCTGCGGGTTGGAACCGGGGTATTCGCCGTCGTACAGATCGGCACGGTAGTCGCCGCCGGGTGCCTGGTACCACTGCCGTTCCACGTCGGGGATGGCGCGCAATCGGTGCGCGGGATCGATGAATTTGCGGATCTCGGCGTTGCGGGCGAAGTGCGGCTGGACGTTGGTGTCGATGATCGGGCCAGAGTCGTTCATGCGATCAGATACACCTCTCCGTCGCTCACTTCCACTTGATAGGTGCGGATCCGCCGCGACGGGTCGGCCACCGTTTGGCCGGTGGTGATGTCGAATTCCCACTGATGCCAAGGGCAGCGCACGATGCGGCCGAGACGGGAAACGGATACGCGACCGGGAGTTTTGGGGTCATAGACATTCGCGCCGCCGACATATCCTTCGCACAAGGGCGCGCCTTCATGCGAGCAGTAGTTCGCTATCGCGTAGAACTCGCCGTCGATGTTGTACACGCCCACCCCGAATTTGCCGGCCTCGACGAGCTTCATGCTGCCTGGCGGAAGCTCATCGAGGGCACATACTCGTCGTCGCTGCATCACCGTGCGCTCCGCTCATCGGTGAGCAGGTCGTAGGTCACGGATAGGCCGCCGACCTGAACCTGTTGCACAAAGCCTCCTCACCCGAGCGACCCTTGCCGGGAGCACTCACGCCGCATCACGCCGAAGGAAACCGCCGACGGTATGAGTAACGGTCGTTCTTACCGTTTAGGATACCGTCCACAGAGGGTGTCGCTCAAATGCAGCCATCGCTGTGCCAGAAGAACACCGCGCGCCGCACCGACCTCGAAGGGGCACTGCATGCCGCACGTGATCACGCAGTCTTGCTGCAACGACGCGTCGTGTACTGCGGTGTGCCCGGTCGACTGCATCCACCCGACCATGGACGAACCCCGCTACGCCACAGCAGAAAGCCTCTACATCGACCCGGACGCCTGCATCGACTGTGGCGCGTGCGTTGAGCACTGCCCAGTCGATGCCATCGTTGCCGATGACCGGCTTTCTCCTGATCAACAGCGGTTTCAGCAGATCAACGCGTCCTATTTCACCGCTTATCCGACGGTCGCGCGGTCGACTCCGGTGAGCCCAGTTCCTAGCGCCGAAAACCTTTCGGGCATTCGCATCGGTGTGGTCGGCACCGGCCCGGCAGGCATGTACACCGCCCTGGAGCTACTCAATCACCGCGGTGTCGATATCGAGCTCTACGACCGGTCGGTGACTCCCTACGGTCTGCTGCGCACGGGGGTGGCGCCCGACCATCCCGATACAAAGGCGATGGCGAATCTGTTCGACCCAGCGTTGCGAAAACGCAACGTCAGCCTGCATCTCGGCGTCGCGGTCGGCTCCGATGTCAGCACAGATGAGTTGCTTGCCCACCACAGCGCCGTGGTTTTCGCGACCGGCGCTGCAACCTCTCGCAGAACCAACATTCCAGGCAGCGAACTAGCCGGCGTCCATTCCGCCACTCGCTTCGTAGGCTGGTACAACGGCGGTGTCGACGAGGCGAGCGCATCGTTTGACCTGTCGGGTCAACGCGTAGTGATCATCGGAAACGGCAATGTGGCCATCGACGTCGCGCGAATACTCCTGTCAGATCCGGCCCATCTGGCCCGGACCGACATCACCGACCACGCGTTAGAGGCTCTGCGAAGCAGCTCAATCCGCGAAGTGGTGCTGCTTGGCCGGCGCGGTCCCGCCCAAGCGTCCTACACCACCCCCGAATTCCTGGCTCTCCTGAACAGGTCCGATTTCAACGTCGTCATTGACCCCGATGAAGCCGCACCCGATGACCTGAGCCGACACCAGATCGTGAACGATCCGGTCGCCGCTTTCAAGGTGCAGTTGGCCCAGGAGGTTGCCGGCAGGCGACCCTCGGGTGCGGCTAGACGCCTGGTATTCCGGTATCTCACGTCGCCCGTGCGTTACAGCGGCACTGGCGCGGTGGCGGCCGTGCACGTCAGTCGCAACACCTTGGCCAGCGGTCACGACGGCGTCGTGCAGGCGATATCCGGACCCGAAGCCGAGGTGATCGACACTTCGCTGGTGCTCGAGGCGATCGGATACCGCGGAACAGAAGTTCCTGGCCTGCCGTTCGATCCTCACCGCGGCGTCATTCCGAACCGCAACGGCCGGGTGCTGTCGGACGCCGAAGGCGACCCCGTCCCCGGGGCATATGTCGTGGGCTGGAGCAAACGGGGTCCCTTGGGAGTGATTGGATCAAACAAGCGCTGCGCGCGCGAGACCGTCAGCTGCCTGCTCGATGACATAGGCGCCGGAGTCGTCACGGCGGCTCCCGAGCGCGCGGAACTGGTGGCGCTTCTCGCCCGGCGCCGACCTGACGCAGTCGGCTACGACGGATGGTCACGCATCGACAGTGCCGAACGTTCGGCCGGCGACCGAACGGGGCGTCCACGGCTCAAGCTCACCGACGTCGACGAGCTTAGACGTGCGGCCGCGGCCCTCTGAGCAGTCCGAGACCAGCCATGGCTACGGCAGCACGAAATTTTCAAAGTTCGATTACCGAGGAGCATGGATGGACAACCGATCGCCGGGCCCGCCATATCTCTCGTGGATCAACGAGGACAGTACGGAGATGCTCGCCCTGGCCGACGAACTAGACCTTGCAGCACCCGTGCCAACGTGCCCAGGTTGGTCTCTCGGCGACCTCGTCGGCCACCTATTCAGTGCACACAGATGGGTGACCAGCTGTGTCAAAGCCGGCACTCAGGCGCAGCAACGCGACCTTCCCGCCGCACCCTCAGAACGAACGGAATTAACCGCATGGGCTCGCCAAGCGCTTGCAGAGTTGCTGTCGGTGTTGTGGGAGACATCGCCCAACCAACTGGTGTGGACGCCGCTGCGAGGTCCTGCACCCAGCATATGGTGGCGCCGAAAAGCGGCCGTGGAGGCGGCAATCCATCGGTGGGACGCTCATCGTGCTGTTCGGGAAGAACCTCACCCGATCGCTGCGTCGCTTGCGCTGGCGGGCATCGACGAATTCAGCCAAGATTTCCTTCCGCCTATGCTGATGTCGATGCCCGAGCCCCCGCCGGCATCGACCATTTGTCTTGAGCCGACAGACATCTCCGACGGGCGGGTACTGACGCTGCGCGAAACCGTCGGCCATGAACCCGCGCCACACGTGCGCATCCGCGGCACAGCGTCGGACCTGCTTCTGTGGATGTGGAACCGCATTCCACCCGAGCACTTGAAGATCGAGGGTGATCCCTCAGTCGCCCAATGGTGGCGGGCGTTGGTGATCTGACATGCGCTCGGCATCATGAGACGCGCCGCCGGGACAGAGCCAGCTACCTACCCCGGCGAGATGCACAGCGTCAACTCGCCGAGGCCGCGTAGTGAACGCCTCGGCGCGGGTGCGACTCTGCTCCGGCAGCGTGGCGAAGTTCGGCGAGAAATTGCTCGGGGGCTTCTGTGCCCAGCATGTAATGGCATACAGCGATGCGCACCACAGCCGCAGCGGCGATATCGCGGTTCTTTCCCTCAAGAAGGCGAGTGATTCGTTCGCGCATCAACGGCAAAACCCGTTTCATCTGCGCAAGCACGTATTCAGGCTCTACCTCCACGAGTCTGCTCAGCGAATAAGAACTCTGGAAAGTGACGATGAATCGAAGCGCGGCCTCCAAGCGCTGCGCCCCCTGCAGTCCAGCCACCGCGCTAGCCATGCCAGCGTCGAAATTGTCCTGCTCGTAGAGAGCGAAGGCCTCCAACAAACCTTCCTTCGAGCCGAAATAGCGGTACACCGTCGGTCGTGACACGCCGGCCTGTATTGCCACGTCAGACAGCTGCAACCGCTCTGCCCCACTGCGGGCGAGGACGACGAACGCGGCGTCGAGAATGCGCCGCCGAGTTGACTGCAGTCCGTCGCCTTCAGAATCTGACACCGTATGGCCTCTTCTGTCATTGGCGAGTCTGTGACCGCCAAACCGGACTAATCGTGCGTTTACAACGACAACGATGATCCACCCCATGATAAGTAAGGCTGCGCGGTTGCCATCAGATATGTGGCCGCCGAAGAACGTGGCTGTGGAGAGGGCTACGAGCACCGAAAACAAGCATGCGCCGACGACCGCTGCGGAGCGCTGCGCTCGAGGACCTGAGCAGATGAGTCCGGGAAGAGTTGGCCTGCGCAACTACTGTTTAGACCACGGAACTGCCTTCAGCAGACCACCGGCATCGATGCGGATCTGTTGGCCGGTCATGTACCGCGAGCCCTCCGAAGCCAAGAAGACGACAACTTCACTGACATCCTCGGGCTCGATATAGGCGATTGGCATCGCGTTCATCATCGGAAAGGTCAGCTCGGCGTCCTCCCGCGTCGGGTTTTCAAGGTCCGGCCGAAAGATCTTGTACATCGGAGCAGAGTGCAGCATGTCGGTATTGACGTTGGTGGGATGCACCGCATTGACCCGAATACGGTGCGGTGCAAGCTGCAGCGCGAGATCGTTGACGTAGTGGGCGACGACCTGCTTGGCGAAAGAATACCCGGCGCCTCCAGGGTTGGCCTCCCCCTGTGAACCGGTCTGCATGCCGTTGCTATCGGTGGCGGCCAAATACGCCGCCAGGGATCCTGTGGCGATGATTGAAGCTCCCGCGCCGAGATGCGGCAGGCTGGCATGCACCAGATTGATTACTCCGACTAGGTCGACATCGACCGCATCGGCGAAGGCCTGAACTGGCGCGCCACCGCTCAGCGGCGCGATACCCGCGTTCGCCACCACGATATCCAAGCCGCCGAGTTCGGCGGTGCCGTCGGCGATGGCGGCCGCTAGGCCGGGGCGGTCACGCACGTCGACAACTGCCGGATACGCGCGCCGGCCTTCTTTTTCGACCAATCGAACTGTTTCGTCCAAGTCCTCCCGCCGGGCAAGAGGGTAACCATTGGTCTCGATGTCCACACAGGCGTCGATCACGATGACATCGGCTCCTTCGGCGGCCAACATTCGGGCATGCGATCGACCCTGTCCGCGTCCGGCTCCGGTCACCACAGCCACCTTCTCTTCGACACGGCCCACAGCTCGTCACCACTCTTTCCTCGTCATCGGCGCCCTTGGATCTAGGCATGTCGGCCCGGCACCCGCGATTCCATCGGTACGTCTTGGTTCCGGACAGTCTGACACCGAGGCCCATCTATGTAAACCGGGCAACCCCTCTAGGAAACGGCCGACGCACAGACCAGATAGGTGCGACTACGTATGTCTCCTAGGAACATTCATGAATTGATCAGGCGATACGGGTTGCCGACGGTACGGGTCAGCGCCGTCGAGCCGCCTTGAAACGCTGTCGTGTGTTTACAGGTAAGGGACATCCTGTAATATTGGACCGTTACCGCGGGATGAAGCGCTTCGCTGTCCCGGGCCGGATCGTGCGTTCGGGGTTCTGCTACGCCAGGTCCTCGCAGCGGAAGGAAGAGAAATACACGTGACCAAACCCGCCCTCGACCTTGCCGATTCATTGCTATGGGGCAATGGCTTTCCCGACGCGGTATTTACCGAGCTGCGGGCCACCAGCCCTGTGTACCATCAGGAACTCACCGCTGCCGTGCGGGAACAAGTTCAGCGTGAATTCTGGGTATGTACGACTCACGCCGACATCACTCGAGTCCACCGTGACCATGAGACATTCACCGCGACTGAGGGACCACTCATTCAGGAAGTGGACCTGTTCGCCACCTATACCGCGATCACCAATCTCGATCCTCCCGACCACACACGGCGCCGCCGGACGATATCTCGCGCATTTACCCCACGGGCAGTAGCCAAACTGGAGGAGGGCATTCGTCGGCGTGCGCACGACATGGTTGGGCGACTGCTCTTCGCCGGCGGTGGCGAATTCGTCGATGTTGCTGCGGGACTGCCGATCTCTGTCATCGGAGACATCGTGGGAATACCGGAGCAAGACCGAGCACACGTCATGGGGCTGATCCAAACCGTGTTGAAGCTCGCCGCCGCGGGCATCGGGATGCCAGAAGGCGACGACCTCATACCCTTCCTCGAAGTTTTTCAATACGCCAGCGAGCTCACAGCTGAAAAGCGACGCAACCCGGTCGACGACATCTGGAGCGTGTTGTGCACTGCGCAGATTGAGGATGATGACGGCTCGACATTCCAGTTGCCCGCCAATGAACTTGAGATATTCTTCTTCATCTTGAGCCTGGCCGGCAGCGACACCACCCGCAACGCCCTGTGTGACGGTCTTCGCGCGTTCGTGGCCAACCCCGACCAGATCGATCGCTACCGCAAAGATCCGACCGTGCGCCGGAGCGCCGTTGATGAGGTGATCAGATACGCGACCCCGATCACGTTTTGGGTGCGGGGCGCCACGCGCGACGTCACACTCAGCGGCGTCGAAATTCCGAAAGGTGCCCGCGTGGTCACGATGTTGCGCTCGGGTAACCGCGACGAGCAGGTGTTTGACAGCCCCTTTGCCTTCGACATCAGCCGCGAACCCAATCCCCATGTATCGTTCGGCGGCGGCGGTGCCCACCACTGCTTGGGCGCCATGCTCGCGCGCGCCGAGATACGTGCAGTTCTCGACGAGCTTCTTCTGAACACGTCAGCCATTGAGGTTGGTGAACCCGTGGTCCAGCATCCGAGCCTCATCTCGAATATGACTGTCTTCGAATCGCTTCCGGTCACGTTAATACGGTGAACGTGACCGGGCGGTCTGGACTGACAATCGCTGTGCCCGTGGTGATTGGACGTCTGTCTGCCGCGGTGAGGTAGCGCCCCTTGGAAGGGGTCGGCTCGGCAGACTGACCCTATAGCGGACCGGTTCTGACCCATAGTCGCGGAATACCCGCCGCGCGGGCGTCGCGGACAACAGATTTCAACCGGCTTGGCCTTCCGGGGGGAATTCCTTCCCAGCGCCATCGGCCGCCGCTCGCAGCATCGCTAGTCCGCGCTCGACTGCCGCTTTGATCACGGTGTCGTTGTCACGAGAGATAAAGGCGTGAAGTCGCCGCTCGAGCAGCACCCGCAGTATTGGGTTGGAAACCGAGTATGACTCGCTGAAATGTACTCGGGTGTAGCCATTCCCGAGGTCTTCGAGCGCCTGGCGGCCCTCGGCGAAGGCAAATGGTGGCCGAGTCACCGCGCGATACCGGTAGGACACTTGCGGCACCACGTCGGTGACCAGCTCCCACGACTCCGCCTTGCCGTTGGACAATAAATATTTCGGAACCGCGTAATAGCAGTGTCGGACCAATCCTTCGTGCACAGCGTCGCCGGGATGAGCAATTTCGATGCGCACATCGTCCATCTCGAGAACATGCAGTTCACCCCTGGGCAGGTTTGGAGGCCAAGGCGGAAACCACAACAGCCATATTTCGGCTGGCGTTGCCTCCACGACAAAAGACGACTCATATCGCTGCATGTCTCTCCTGTCCTTCTAGATCACGCTGTGTCGAGCGCCGAACACGGGTAGCTGGGCGGGTGTAGTGACACCTGGCTGGGCCGCGCAGACAAACGGGACGGCGTGCACCGCCGACATCGCGGTACCGACCATGAGAAGGCTCATCACATTGGTTTCATCCGACAACTCTGCGCATTCAGGCAACGCATAGCGCATCGTCGCCTCCACTCGCGGTTCGCCCTCGATCTCGATCCGGAAACCTTCGGGATCATCCCACTGCGGGTTCAGGTCCTTATCGCTCATCGTCCAACAGATCGCGAGCTCGACGACTACGCGCCCTTTGACGAAACCGCGGTAAGTTCGACGTTGGCCAGCCACGCTCCCCCTCGGCAACTTCATCCATCCCAGATCGAGATCCTGGGTGGCCGCAGCTCTTTCGATGACACCATCTCGTGAATCGAGCTCGATGGCCAACATGCTGGCAATGAGGTCCAACGTCTCGAAATACGCCAACCCACGATCAGCAGGGTGGGGCTCGATGGGAACGACCTTGGCGTCCAAGGGCTGGCCGAAGCCCATCGCGGTCCACGCCTCGGCAACCGCGTAGGTGGTGCAATCCAGCGTTTCGACGAGCCGGACGCTGCGAACACTACGACAGGCACCAGTGAGAAACCCGGCGGCCAAGTTGACGAATCCTGGCTCGAAACCGGTGCCCATGAAAGTCACACCACCGCTCAACGCCGCCGCGCTGAAGGTGGCTCGCTCGGCGGTTCTAACCGTCCCTGTCAAGAAGTCACACGTGGTCACCACATTGATGCCGGACAACAGCAGCCGCTCGACCAACCCAACATCCATCTGCGATGGGGTATACACCACACAGTCGGGCGCCAGTGCGATGATCGCTTCCACGTCATCAGTGGCGTACACGCCGGTGGGTGGACGGTCCGCCATCGCTCCGGCGTCCTGCCCGACTTTGTCCGCGCCGTGGACGTAGACACCGACAAGTTCCAGCTCTGGATGGTCGATCAATGCGCGTAGGCTCCGTCGACCAACGTTGCCGGTTGACCACTGAACCACCCGGTAAGGGCCCATCGTCACACTCCCTCGCGCACCGCTCATATGATAGTGCCACCTTCAGTAAATGAAAGTGGCACTTTCACGTAGCGCCTTGGTGGGACACCGGAAAGGGACGTGCTTCCCGCGCTGTGTAGAACTTCTCGAGGTGACGCGATGGGTAGGGTAGCCAGGCCGTGTCATCGTGCAGACGCCGGATTCAGCGGACGCAGATTGTGGGTTATCCGTGGCTCGCCGCGCGGCGCAGGACTTCCTTCGGCACCACAGGGCGTCGAGCCGCGGGCCCCCGCTTGACGGCATTGAGGCGAATTTCCGGCAGATCCACTGAAGGATCAAGCGTATCGAGCCAGACAACCGCCTCGGCGACGTCACTGGCCGTGACCGCATGCATCTCGAACGGAACATCCTGCAGCATATCGGTTTCCACGGGACCTGGGGTGACGACATGGACGTTGATGCCGTCGCGGTCTACTTCGCCGGCCAGTGCCCGGGCGAAGGCATTCATCCCCGCCTTCGACGCCGAGTACGCCGTGCGGGCAGGCATAGGCTCGTGCGCGGCCGAAGACGATATGAACACCAACCTCGAACCGGGCCGCATCAGCGGCAGCACGGCACGCGTCACCACGAAACATGAATCGAGGTTAGCGGAGATCGTTTGGCGCCATTGTTCGTAGCTTTGCTTACGTGCATAGGTGCCGCCCAACACACCGGCGGCGTGCACGACCAGATCCACATGCTCGAATTGATCTGTCACACAATCAAATCCGGCGGGGTCACACGCATCAGCGGCGATCCAGTGGGCACCGATTTCGTCGGCAGCTTCGCGCAGCGGCCCCTCGCGTCGAGCGGTGAGGACAACAGCGTAGTTTCGCTCAACGAGCTTGCGTGCGCACGCTTTGCCTATGCCGCCGCTTCCGCCAGTCACAATCGCATTGCGCACCTGCGCCGCCTTTTCATGTAATGAGAGTCGCATCAACGGTTGACGGGCCCTCTCGGCCGCGTCAGGAGAACGAGCGCCATTCGTTTACCTCCAAGGGGTTCGAATGTGCGCTGACGATTATTCGTTCGTTGATTTCATCACCGAGAACATAGGCCTGAGCGTCTGCCAGGTGGCGCGCGGCGAGCCGGCGTGCACGGTCGGCATCGCCGGCCTCGATGGCATCGGCGAGCGCCTCGTGCGTCTTCAGTGCCGATCGGCGTCTAGCCATCGAGGGATATTCACCGCAAGCTGCCGATCTCTCCGCCCAGCGCTGTTCGTGGCCGGTCCACAACGCTTCCAGGCTGCCCACCACGGCGATGGCGGTTTGGTTGCCGCAGCCACGGACAACCTCGTCGTGGAAACGCCGACCCAAATCGGTGAAGCTTGGTCCATCGGAAAGGCTGGCACGCGCCAGATCATTGACCCGGCGTAACTCCGGTACGACGCTCTTCGCGCGATCCCGACGCTGCGCAGCAAGCGCGGCGCAGTTGGGCTCGAATTCTTGTAAAGCGGTGGCCAGATCTCGCAATGTGACGTGCTCGCTCTGCAGGTGCAGTCCGAGCATGTAGGCGGCACTGGACTTCGTCGGTGCGTGTACCACCGATCCGCCCCGGTTTCCGCGGCGGATCGACAGCAAGCCTTCGGTCTCCAACACCCGCAGCGCTTCCCGTAGGGAGACCAGGCTGACGTTGAAGCGCTCGACCAGCACCGCCTGCGGCGGCAGTAGATCGCCATCCGCCAGTTCGCCGTCGATGATCTGCCTGCGGAGTTCATCGGCGACCGCTTCGGCGATACGTGGTGAGCTCAACCGGCGACGCGCGGCACCATTCACGTCAACCGCAGCCATCATCCTCCTCGGCGCGCAAAATGAAACGCTATATTCTTATCTTAAGCATATAGGATTTTACGACCTCTAGTGGGATATGGAGTCGACACCGGCGCCGCGGCCCACACGCGGTACAGGCCAAGGGCCGATCATCACAAAGTCGGACCGCGGGGCCCGGGATGAGCAGTGCGACGCCGCGCCAACGCAGCGGTATCGGTACTTGCACGGAGAGCGCGCAGGATCGCGGAAAGGCAGAGAGCATGAGAATCACTGTCATCGAAGATCAGTGTGAAGCCAATGGAATTTGCGTGGGGCTCGCGCCGGCTGTCTTCGCACTTGGCGAACGGGACGAAGTCGTCGTAATCGAGGACCCGGTGGCACAGAACCGTCAGCAGATCGCCCGCGACGCCGTTGCGGGTTGCCCCAAAGCTGCTCTGCGGCTTGCAGAAGACGAATAGACACTTCTGAAGCCATCGCGGGGCCATACCGAGTGGCTCGCAGATCGAGATATCGACAGTCGGCGAGCCATCACTCCCTGCCACAGCGCTTGGGACTACCGCGTGGACCTGGTTTTGGCAGTGTCAATCGCCTGAAAATGTCAGTGCAACCTACACCCCATGTTAGTGTCACTGACAGAAGCGCGTGATTTGGCGATGCGAGTTGGGCGTCGAGCCATGTTCGACGCATACGGCACAGCCCGTCGACGGCGCCGGGTTGACGATAGAACGGAGACCAAATGCGCACACGCGGCGCCATTCTCTACGGCATCGGCGGACCGTGGTCTGTGGAGGAGTTCGATCTCGACCCGCCGAAAGCGGGTGAGGTCCTGATCAAGAACGCCGCCGCGGGCATGTGCCATTCAGACGAACACATCCTGCGGGGCGACCTGGCAGCGCCTAACGACCTGATGCGGCAGCTCGGACTGCCCGAAATGTTCCCGATGATCGGCGGCCACGAGGGGTCGGGGATCGTGGTCGAAGTCGGCGACGGTGTCACCCGGTTCAGTCCCGGAGACCATGTGGTGATGTCCTTCGTCGCGAGCTGCGGGCATTGCCGGTGGTGTGCTTCGGGCGCGCAATATCTGTGTGACCTCGGCTCGCTGACAATGGTGCCTGGAATGCCCACGGACGGCACGTTTCGGCACCACACGGTTACAGGTGGCGGCCTCAACCACCTGTCGAAGGTCGGTGCATTCGCCGAGCACACGGTGGTCGCCGAGGGCTCACTTGTGAAGATCGACCCCGACATTCCGTTGGTGCCGGCCTCCCTCGTGGCCTGCGCGGTGCCCACGGGCTTCGGCTCGGTGGCCAATCGCGCAGGTCTGCAGAGCGGGTCGACCGCGGTGATCGTCGGCTGCGGCGGGATTGGTACCTGTGCCATTCAGGCTGCTCGGATTCGAGGTGCCGCGCGCATCGTGGCGGTCGACCCCAGCGCGTTCAAGCGGGAATCCGCTAAGCAGTTCGGTGCCACCCATACTGCTGCCTCAGTCGATGAGGCGCTCGAGCTCGTGCGCGACTTGACCCTCGGGGTGATGGCCGACGCGGTGATTCTGTCGCCTTCCCTGGTCAATAGCGATATGGTGGCCCCCGGCCTGGCTTTGACCCGTAAAGGCGGAACCTGCGTCGTGACCGGTATGTCACCGCAGACCCTGACTTCAATAGACATCAACATGCAGGACTTCACGTTGATGAGTAAATCGTTGCGTGGCACCGTGCTCGGAGCGATGAATCCCGTTTCCGATGTGCCCATGCTCTTAGAGCTCTACAAAGCCGGCACGCTGAAGCTCGACGAAATGATCACCCGAACCTACGCCCTCGATCAGATCAACCAGGGTTACGCCGATCTTCGCGCCGACCGCAACATACGCGGAGTGATCGTTTTCGATGACAGCGGTCTTGGGGTGGTCTGATGACACAATCCGCAATCGACTTGTCCGATCCTGCTATATGGCAAAACGGCTTCCCCCACGAGACCTTTACCCGGCTGCGCAACAGCACTCCGTTGTTCCACCACGAATTGACACCCGGTGTGGCCGAGCAGGTTCAACGAGACTTCTGGATGTGCACCAAACACCGCCACGCCTTGCGCATCCACCGCGACACCGATGCGTTCACCGCGACCGAGGGCCCGGTGGTACAGCCACTGGAGACGTTCGACGCCTACCCGAGCATCATCAATATGGACCCCCCTGACGTGAATCGCCGACGAAAGATACTCAGCGGCGCATTCACTCCCCGCGCGATCGCCAAGCTTGAAGCCGGAATACGTGACCGCGCCAAGACAATGGTCGATGGACTCTACGAGGCCGGCGGCGGGGATTGGGTGACGCAGGTAGCCAGCGAGCTGCCGATGACCGTAATCGGCGACATTGTCGGCATACCTGAGGCCGACCGTCCGGTCATTTTCCGTCTGGTGGAAAACATCGTGAAGTCGAAGTCTCCGAGCTCGGGGATTTCACCCGACGATGAGGCCGGCTTCTATATGGAGATCTTCCAGTACGCGTCGGCCCTGACCGCCGAGAAAAGGCGCAACCCGGTAGACGACATCTGGAGTGCGTTGTGCATCGCCGGTGCAGACGGTACAGATGACGCGCAATATGCGTTGGCACAGAACGAACTCGAGATGTTCTTCTTCGTGCTCAGCCTCGCCGGCGGTGACACCACCCGTAATGCTCTGACCGCGGGTCTGCAGGCCTTCGTCGAGAATCCCGATCAAGCCGAACGATATCGACGTGATGAAGCGCTTCGCAGCACGGCCGTCGAAGAGGTTTTGCGGTGGACCACGCCCATCATCTACTGGGTTCGCGGCGCAAAGAGCGATGTCGAGATAGACGGTCAGATCATTCCTGCGGGATCGCGGGTGGTTGCGATGCTGGCTTCAGCCAACCGCGACGAGGAGGTATTCGACAATCCGTTCGCCTTCGATATCGGCCGTATCAACAACCCTCATGTCGCCTTCGGCGGCGGGGGACCCCACTACTGCTTGGGCGCGATGCTCGCCCGCGCCGAGATTCGCGCCGTGTTTGACGAACTATTCGGCCGGGACACTATGTTCATCCTTGGCGATCCCATCGCCACCTATCCGAATCTGGGGCTGAACATGTATGTCTACGAACATCTTCCGATTGAGTTCGGCGCCTAGCGAGTCCCAGCCGACGCCGGCCTGCGGTCAGCGCTGTCGCGCCAGTCAAGACACAGCCGGTTCGGGTCCAGCGTCGACACCGTCGTTTTGGGGCGTGACGGTGCCATCGATCGGCCTATTCGTGCTGTCAGCCGCATACGATTGCTCAGCCCAGTTGCGAAACTTGATGATTGCTGCTTCGCCACGCGCCAGTGCTGGCCGATCCCGGTAGATTTTGTTCTCCCAGATCGGGATATCCTGCTCGATCTGTTTGCAGAAGTCCCGCGCGAATCCAAGGCCCATGCGGGTCATTTCTCCGGTGGTCGGGTCAACGGCAACAAAGAACGTGTAGCGCGCTTCGACGTATTCGCCGTCGATGGGGGTGACGGTCAGCAGGGTGCACGACTTGCCTAGCCCGCGGTGTCGCACGATATCGATACCTAAGCCGTAGAGCTCGGAGTCGACCGCGCCGGATACCGGGCCACGCGGTGTCTCGAAATTCACCTCCGCCAGTGCCCGGAAGTGGTGTTCTTCGCGCTCGATCTCCAGCTTGCCGAACGCTGACACCTTATGAACACTGGCGAAATGTGCTATATCAACGGTGTTTTCGAAAACCTCTTGCGGGTGCGAGCGGAAACGCCATCGGGCATCTTCGGGTGCGTAAAACGCAAACGCGGCGTCCTCGCATTCTGGAATCTTCGGCAGCTCCCACTCGGGTTCGCCACCCTCGGGGCAGTGCCAGACGAAGATGATCCCGGCACGTTCGGCGGTTGGCCACGGCCGAAGTTTGGCCGCCGGGTTTGCTCGGCGGGCATAGGGGATGTCGATATTGGCGCCCGCGCCGTCAAATGTCCAGCCGTGAAACGGGCACACCAGACAATCATCGCTGACAGTGCCACCCACCCCGATGTCGGCACCCAAGTGTGGACAGTAGGCGTCGAACACATGTGGCGTGCCCGACGACCCGCGATAGCAGACCAGGCGCCGACCGAAGTATTCGAGACTAACGACCTGACCTTTGGCGACCTCGTGGCTGTAGGCTACCTGGAACCAGCCCTTTGGATACCTCGCGAACGGGAAACGTCGTCGGGTGCCTACCATCGCGCCTTCTCCATCTCTGTGATGCTCACTCGGCGTGAGTCGTTACGTTCGGCCCGGGCCTGACACGGCCAACTTCCGGTGATCCCAACTAGCGACATCGGTAATCGCAACGCTGTATACGATGCGCGATTCGATATGCCGTGCAACCGCGGAAGCTTCGGTCGGTGAATCGGTGTAGCGGTCGGTTACTGCGACAGCGGCCTTCAAGCGATCGGCGCCGTGCAGCTCGACGGCGTGGCCGCGGAACACCGCGCCCCTCAACTCGCTGTAGTCACATCCTGCCTCCACCATGCAGGTCACCCGGTTGTCCCGCAACAGGTTTCGGCACTTCTGTGATCGACGGTATGACATGAAGGTGATCGCCCCCTGGTGACGGGCGAACCACATCGGCGCCAGGTGGGGCCAACCGCTGCGCCCGAGGGTCCCCAACACGATGGTGCGTGAATTGTCGAGTAGTTCCTCGACTTCCTGCAGTGTTAGGGCTGTTTCGGCACGCGAGGAAGTGGTCACGCGTCCACGGAGACACGATCGAAGGCAGTGTCCCAGTCCAGCGTGCGGCTAGCGTAGTACCATCCGCCGCGTTCATAGATCAAGGTGTCGGTGTAGCCGCCGGTCGCGGTGATCTGTGCGTTGTCCGACAGAAGGACTGCCACACAGCTTTGAGTCGCGTTCACGCCGTCGACGACGATGTCGTGATTGACGGTCAGTAGACGACCGCGCCCCCCGTCGAATGCTGAACGGAGATGGTTGTGGGTCTGACCGTCGATGGTCAGTGTCGCACCCGAGTGCTTAAAGGTCGCAGCCCACCGCGTCCGGTCACCGTTGGAGTAGAAGCGGTTGTGCCGTGCGTTCAGGTTGAGTATTGCCGCCCGCGCCGCGGTGCTGTCCAACACGAACTGTTGCTGATATCCAAACGACATTGCTGATTCTCCCTATCTGTGCACCACGTAACCGTGGTCCTCGCGATCCCAGGTGTCGCGGCCGATTCCGTTTTGGCGCAGCAGGTCCTTGCGCAGGCGGCCGAGCGCGTTCTTCGGCAGTTCGTCGATCACGCGGACATAGCGCGGGACGCAGAAGTACGGCATCCGTTCGGCGCAAAAGTCTAGTAGAGCACCCGGATCGAACGGATGGTCCGCGGCGATGGTAACCGCGACCAGGATGTCTTGTTCGCCGAGATCACTATCGACACCGACCGCTGCGGCCTCAATTACGCTCGGATAGGCCGACACCACCGCCTCCACTTCAACGGAGGAAACGTTTTCACCTCGGCGGCGGATTGAGTCTTTGACCCGGTCGACGTAGGTCAAATTGCCCGCCTCGTCTAACCTGCCCATATCGCCGGTGCGAAACCACTCATCATGTTCGCGCACGAAAAGTCCGTTCGAATGATCGGGGTCGAGATATCCCAGGCTCATTACGCCGGGTCGCCGTGCACGGCAGGCGATCTCACCGCTGGCGCCAGGGGCCACGGGCTGATCACCCTCAAGGATGGCGACCTCAAAGTCTTCGTTGACTCGGCCCGACGTGCCCGGTATCCCGTCATCGGCGACCGGCTTGACCGCGATGGGGAACGCTTCGGTCAAGCCGTACATGGTGACGATCCGGCAGGTATAGCGTCGTTCGATCTCACGGAAGATATCGGCTGCGACAGGAGCGGCCGAGATGAACCGCAGCGGCAGTGTGCTGTCGGTCGGTGCTGCGGGTAAATTCCACAGCATCGAGAGCATCGCCCCGGCACCCACGAATCCGACAGCGCCGCAAGACCGGATCTCATCCCATACCTGGGTCGGATGAAACGATTCCGCCAGTACCGACGTTCCGCCGACAAGCATGGGCGCCAGCACCGTTGCCGCGGCACTGATGTGAAAGAGCGGCATCGCCGACCAAATCACCTCGTGGGCGCTGAACTCCCACGCTGACGCTACGGTGGCGGCGAGAGTGAAAAGGTAACGCCAACTGATCGCGACTGCTTTGGATGGCCCAGTGGTGCCCGAGGTGTAGAACAGCGCACCGAAGTCATCGGGGTTACGGGCGCGCCCCGATGGCGGTCCACTCTGATCACTTTGTTGCAGTAGATCTTTCAACGACCGGACACGGTACGAAGCGGCCGGAGTCGATAGCTCCCTTCCGCCCAGCACAGTGTGCAGAGCGGGCAGCGAGTCCGCCACTGCCAGCGTGCGGGCGAGACGCTCCTCGCTGTCGGTGAATACCAGCTTTGCCTGTGTTACGGCTAACGCGTGGCGAAGAAAGTCACCCTTGTTCGATGCGTTGACCGCCGAGGGTATCGCGCCGATGCGCGCCGCCCCCAGCCAGAAGTACACCCAGGCCGGAGAGTTACTGCCGAAGAGCGCAACGGTATCTCCCTCGGACACGCCACAGTGCTGCAGCGCGTTTGCGGCCGCGCATGACCGGTCGCGCATTTCGGTGAAGGTGATCGGTTCACCGGCGATCTGCATCATGACCCGGTCTGGCCATTGTGCCGCGCGCGCATCAAGCACCGCGGGCACCGTGAACGTGTCGACCCCGTAGCGGGCCTCGGAGGCGCCAGGTTGCTCGCCGGGCGGCATCACGCCCCCGCGGCAGCAGGGTCGGGTTGACCGTCGGGGGTATATCCGAAGTCCTGCGACGTCGGCTCGTCTCCCGGGTAGAAACGATGCGCCCAGCGCCGCAGTGCGGCGTAGTCGCGAGCCTCCTCTGGCGCCAGGTTGGGTTTTTCGAGGTACTTCATGTTCTCCCACGTGAAGAAGTCTTGTTTGATGACTTCTTGTTGCAGCGCCAGGAATTTCGCGGCGCGACCGGTGGGTATGTCGCCAGTGTCGCCCGGCTCGCGCACCGACGATTGCGTATAGAAGTAATCGGTGTACTGCTCGTCGACGGGCGTCTGACCAGTGACCTCGATGGTCTCGATGAGCTCGGCAGGAAACCTCACCAAGCCGAGCCCCAATGAATAGTTGTCATAAACTATGTCGGCGTTGACCGGGCCGTTGGGTGTCAACCACGTCGATTCGCGACCACCGCCGAAGTTCGCCCGGACGGTGGCATGAAGGTGATAGCCCTGTACGTCGAAGGCCATGGTGTTGGCGGCGCTGTCGGCTTTATGGACGAATTGCACATGGTAGGGGTCGGCGGCGTTTTCGATGATCATCTGTGCGTGCACCTTCACGCGGTTCAGCATCCGGGTATGAGGGTGCAGCGGGTAGTAATCGTCACCTTCGAGTTCGGGCAGCACCGGCGGCTGCCAGTACGGCGCGCGGCCGTGACGTTCGTGCCAGACCAAGATGAATCCGTACCACTCTTGGCTGGGATAGGTTTTGATGCGGACGTTCTGCTTGCAGCCGATCTTGCTGTAGGGAATCGAGGCATTGGTACCGTCACCGTTCCACCGCCACCCGTGCCAGGGACAGACGACCTGCTCGCCCTCGACAGTGCCTCCCACACCCATGTTGGCACCGAGGTGCAGGCAGTAGGCGTCGAGCACGTGCACCTTGCCAGAGGCGGTGCGCCACATCACGAGGTCTTCACCGAAGTAGTGGACGTGTTTGACTTGGCCTTCGGCCAGATCGGAGGCGAACCCGACGATGAACCATCCTGTCGGAAACCGATACTCAGACAGGCCTATGCCCGTCGGGCCGAATTCCCGTTCTGACGGGTCGGCAACGTCATTAGACAACGTATCGGTCATTTCCACTCCATCTCGTGTGCCACGGTCGGCCGCGGCCGCCGCGCCTGCTTCGATCGCGGCGTCAACCCGACGCCGGGGGCTGCCTTCCGGCGCAATCCACATCACCCATCACGGCCCCGGCTGTTTTACTATCTTTAGCATTTACGTCTCGGATATTCTGGCAAAAGTACGGGTGCCAGGTCAAGCCGGGTCGCTCTTTTCGCGCCCGGTCCCGAGATCTGTTGCGCGCTTGCGGAATTGAGCGACCCGGGCGGGGACGGCCTGCGGATAGAAACGACAATCGGGTTGGTGGCGCTTTCACATGGAGAATGTGACACTAACGCACGTGAGCAGCGGTTCCCCTTATTCAGAAGGTGCGTCACGTGACCTCCACCAGCGAACAGCCGCGGGCACGACGGGCGGACACTGCGCGCCAAAGGGTGGACTAGGTCGGTTGGCACAGCAAGCATGCCGGTCGGGTATGGCAAGAATTCGCTAAACATCGAGGTTGAGTGGCTTGCCACCCAGATGAGTGATCAACGTCGAGGCATGTGCGGCAAAGTGGGCCGAGTATCTCGTGTCCGCCCAGGGGACAAAGCTGAGGAAAGTGACTTCGGTGATTCCTGCATCCAGATACGGCAGGCATGTTTCGGCAACCCGGTCGGGTCCGCCCCAGAAGATGCTGCGATTGGTCACCTCGTGAGGAACGAGGTCCGGCAGCCCGTTCACCACCGCATCGGGCAGTCGATTGACGGCCATGTTCTTCGGCCATGAGGTGCCGTCTCCGAACGGATGCTCGTACCCCCATGCTTTCCACACTGCGCCGCTTTGCACGCCGGCGGCGTATAACGACGCCCAGGCCGCCTGGGGCGTGCGGGCATAGTGCCAACCGAGGTCGTCATTTTCTGCCAGCGCCATCAGGAGCAAAGCGCCGAACCGCAGCGTCTCGGGATCGCGCCCGTTGTCGGCGGCGGCCTGCTTGACCTTCGAGATCGCCTGGCGGGTCTCATCGAGACCACCGCCGGGCAAGAACGTGTACCACCCGTCACACAGCTCGCCGGCAAGACGATAGGTGTCATCGCCGCCGCCGACCATGAGGATTTTCGGCTTGTGCTTTCCGTCGCGCAGTGGAAGCGGAAAGATTGCGTCGCGAAGCGGCCAGAAGTCTGAGTCCCGCGACACTGGCTTACCGTCGGAGTCCCACAGTGCGTTCATCACTCGTACGGCTTCGCGCAGCCGCGCGATCGGTTGCGACCGCTTCTCACCGAACGGTTCGAACTGTTTGGCCTCCCCGCTGCCGATACACCATGTCGCGCGGCCCTCGCAAATGTGATCGACAGTCACCGCCTCCTGCGCGAAAACCGACGGGCTGCGTCGCAGCGGGTCGATCACCGCGCATTGCAGCTCGATGGAGCGAGTTACCATCGCCGAAGCCGACATCAACGGAAACGGCCCGTACCAAGTGCTCGAGATACCTCCGGTGATGACCGGTGCGGTCGAATCGGTCGTCGTTGTTGGAATCATGCCCTCGGCATGGGTGCTGGCCATCTGATCGGGAAAGTCGATGAAGTCCCAGCCTTGCTTTTCCGCCAATTGCGCCGCCCCAAGTGACTGCTGAATGGGCGGAAAGACTTGGGCGTAGGTTCCGAACCGCAGTTTGGTAGTCACAAATCCTCCTTGGCGCGGGCGAACTCAAAAAAAATCTCATCGGCGCCCACGCTTACCGGGGTCCAGGGCGGTACCTATTTCCGGATGGTAGAGCAGATTCGCCACCGGGCGCAGTCAAATCCCGCACCTGATGAAAGTACCACTTACCGACCGTGTAGGCAGCACTTACTATTTGAACCGCATCGCCGGTTGATAGGCCCTCTGCAAGTGACCGATACCGCGCAGTGCGGGTGCCGACTGAAGTCGTCGCTGCGTGCACGCAATTGTGGATCTCTTCGAGCGCCGAGTACGGGGTCTTACCTCATTGGGCGGAACCGGGTCACGCCTCATCGGTACAAACAAGCATTGTCACCGCCCGCAGCACCGAATGCGGGGTTCTAGGCAGTGAACGCGAACTCACGTAGTTATAGACCGGTTGCGCCATCGGACGTTCTGTCTCCCGGGCCATGCGTCCAGCTCGAAGGGGGTGGGCTATGACGGCTCGCGGTGTGTGGTGCCGTCGACGATTAGCGTCGACATTTCGCGGATCATGCGCTCTCGGCCAGGCACGCGCTTGTTGGCTGGGAACGCCCAGTCCTCCAGCAGAACTGATCCGATGATCATGCTCGCCACCGCGCCGATGGTGGCCGGCTTGTCGTCGTGGGGCAGACCGAGTCGGTCGGCGATGTCGAGCGAGGCGTCGTGGACCGCGCGCAGTGCCTTGCGCAGTTCGGCGCTTACCGCCACAGCAGATGCATAGAGGTCGCTGCGACGGTCTGAACGAGCGGCCACCAACTCTTGAAAGATGCGTCGATCCTGCCGGATGAGTGTGTATAGCCCCTCGACGAGATAGTCGGCCATGTCTTCAAGTGTTGCATCGGCGGCGAAGTCGACCCAGGAATGGCTCCACTGGTCGATGTACGTCTTTATGGGTGTCAGGATGCTTTCCTCGAAAATGTCGACCTTGGCACCAAAATTGCGAAATAGCGTGAGCTCGGCGACACCGGCGCGCGCGGCAATCTCTTTGGTGGTGGTAGCGCGGTAACCCCGCTCGGTGAACAGCTCATGGGCTGCCTTGATCAGCCGAGTCCGTACGCCGTCGGGGGCCGGCTCGAGCGAATTGTCACTCCTTGACCGAGACGCCATAACGGGCATTTTACGCATTCACTGGCTACTACGCCTAATGGAAGTGGTGCTTACTGTGTCGCTGAACGGGGATCATTACGCGTGCTCTCGCCCTGACGCTTCGGACTCGGCCTGGTGCGCTGCGCACGATGTCGAAGCGCCGTACTGGATGTCCCAATGGCACTCGCGAGATTGCCTTTCGCCGGCGATCCGTAGTCCCACCGGCGTAGCCCCGACCCGCCAACAGGCGTGCTCCGATTTGTCAGCGGTGCTGGGCTTGACTGTCGTTTATCGCGACTCGGGCGCTGGCGTCGCTGATCGTGGTGAGGTTGATCGCCGCCTGCTGCCGACTCGCACAAACGCATCAGCGTCTGTGGATTGACCTGTCGACGCCGTGGGCCCTTCTCGACTGACTAACAGACGAGATGTTAGACCGTGCTCGATGCCTGGCGCAATGAAACCGCTTGATTAATGTCAGTGGCACCCACATACTGGGTAAGTCGCACCTACAACGCGTCGCGCATCGCATACGCGCCGACAGAACGACGCGAGGGTCGAGAAGTCGCGATGCCAACACGAGGTGCTGTGCTTAGTGTCGCGAAGGCAAGGCTCACTGACCGGTCGACCGGTGGTCGGTAGAGACCTGCTGGTGCGCAACAGAATTCAGTGTTTACGTGGAATCCGAGCGACCAGGAGTGAAGACATGCCCATGACGCCACCACCGCTCGATGTCCTTCCCGATCCTGCTTTGCTGATCGGGGATCGGCGCCTCGCATCATCGAGCGGCGGATGGCATGAACACCGTTACGCCGCGACCGGCGCCGCCACGCGGAAGTTTCCGCTTGCCGGCGACGCCGAAATCGACTCCGCGGTTTCTGCAGCACGCGAAGCCGCGCCCGACTGGGCTGCTACGCCACGCGACGCCCGGCGAACGTTACTGCTACGCGTAGCCGCTCTGATCCGGGACAACGCCGATGAACTCGCCAGGATGACCGTCGTGGAGAACGGAACTCCGATGTTGCTGGCTGCCCATACTCCAAACATGGTCGCGGACACCTTCGAATACAACGCTGGGTGGGTCGACAAGATCGGCGGTTCTGTGGAACCGACCTGGCCAGCACCAGCGTTGGATTACACCCTCGAGGAACCCTACGGCGTCGTCGGCGTCATCATTCCGTGGAACGGACCACTGGCTTCCATCGGCATGGTCGTGGCTCCCGCGCTGGCCGCTGGCAACTGCGTTGTTGTGAAGCCGCCCGAGCTCACCCCGTGGACCAGCATCCGATTCGCAGAGTTGGCGTTACAGGCCGGCATCCCTTCCGGAGTGATCAATATCGTGCCGGGAGCGGCGCGCGCCGGCGAGGCGCTGACGAACCACCCCGGAGTCGATAAACTGCACTTCACCGGTAGCGGCGAAACTGCCCGCCACGTGCTGTCTGGAGCGCAGCGAAACCTGACGCCGGTCTGCCTGGAACTGGGTGGCAAGAGCGCCAATCTGATATTCGCCGATGCGGATTTGCCGGCTGCCGTTGCACAGGCTATCGGAGCGATCATCCAGGTATCGGGTCAGACCTGCCTTTCCGGCACCCGTGTCATCGTCGAAGACTCTGTCTACGACACGGTAGTCGACATGGCCGTCGATTTTTTGAAGCATGTCACGGTCGGAGATCCCCTCGATCCGCAAACACATATGGGCCCGGTGGTCAGTGCTGCAGCGGCCGATCGCATCCTGGCCATGGTGGATCGCGCGCGCCACGAATGCCGATTGGTGATCGGGGGGAAGAGACTCTCCGGTCACTTCGCCGACGGCTATTTCATTCCGCCGACGGTGTTGGCCGATGTCGACAATGATTCCTATATCGCGCAGAACGAAGTGTTCGGACCAGTTCTTTCGATTCTGCCGTTTAGTGGCACCGCCGAAGCGGTTCGGCTAGCCAACAGCACAAAGTACGGCTTGGCGGCCTACGTGTGGAGCAAGGATCTCCAGCGCACTCATCGAGTTGTCGCCGATCTGATGGCCGGAAATATTTGGGTAAACGGCTATTTCGGGATCCCGCCGTCAATTCCGTTCGGAGGAGTAAAGGCCAGCGGCTACGGACGCATCGGCGGGCGAGAAGGCGTCCGAGAGTTCACACGACCGAAGAATGTCTGGCTAGCGCTGTAGCCGGCAGCACTCACCAGGAGCCTCGCATGTATACAGACGCCCGGCCGCACGGGACGGTTGCCGACCGGCAAGCCAGCATGCGGCTACCGAATCGACTGGGCACGAAGCGATCACCCCACTACCACGGTTTAGGCGTTACTCGCACACGGAGAGGGACGACCCGATGGACGGGAAGCTGCAGACTTTGATCGACCGCGCTGACATCCTGGACGTGTTGCACCAGTACGCGCACAGATTCGTTCAGGGAAGCTATGACCGCACTGATCCGTCGTATTCGGCGTTGGGACTGGAGGACTCATGACGGCGAAGGCATTGGACGCCAGCATTTCTACGTGGCCCGACGAAAATCCCCGCCTGATAGGTAGTTCCTGTCACGCGTGCGGTGCCACCACATTTCCCGTCCAGCAGCGCTGCCCGAAGTGTAGCCGCGCCACCATGTCCGACGTTCTATTGCCGCGCCGTGGCACCCTCGTCGCCTGGACCACGCAGGGGTTTGCGCTGGGTCCGCCGTACAAGGGCCCTGCTAGCAACAATTTTGTGCCATTCGGCGTCGGGTTGGTGCAGCTCGGTGATGTGATTCGCGTCGAAGGCCGACTCACCGAGAACGACCCGAACAAGTTGGAGTTCGGCATGGCGATCGAGCTGACCATGGTGCCGTTCGCCACTGACGATGAGGGCAACGACCTCGTGACGTTCGCATTCCGGCAAGTGCAGAAAGGAAATATCAATGACTGACCCGAACGAAGTCGCCATCATCGGTGTGGGGCTTCATCCCTTCGGCCGGTTCGATAAAACCGCGATGGAGATGGGCGCCGAAGCGATCCAATCTGCGCTCACTGACGCCGGGATCAGCTGGCAAGACATCCAATTCGGCTTCGGCGGCAGCCACGAGGTGTCCAACCCCGACGCAGTGACCAGGCTGGTCGGGCTGACGGGCATTCCTTTCACGAACGTGTCGAACGCGTGCGCCACCGCTGCGTCAGCGATCCAGCAGACGGCGAACACCATTCGGTTGGGAAGGTACGACATCGGCATTGCCATCGGGCTGGACAAGCACCCGCGCGGTGCGTTCACCGATGAACCTGCCGTATTAGGCCTTCCGCGCTGGTACGGCGAAAACGGACAGTTTGTGACCACCAAATTCTTCGGAATGAAGGCGAACCACTACATCCACAAGCACGGTATATCTCGGCAGACGCTCGCGCGCGTCGCCAACAAGAACTTTCGTAATGGAGCGATGAACCCGAATGCGTTTCGGCGCAAAGAGATCTCCGTCGAAGAGATTCTCAATTCGGCTGTGCTGAATTACCCGTTGACGCAGTACATGTTCTGCGCGCCCGACGAGGGCGCCGCCGCAGTGGTCATGTGCCGCGCCGACATGGCGAACCGCTACACCTCGAAGCCGGTGTATGTAAAGGCCACCGAGATTCGGACACGCACCTACGGCGCCTATGAAGTGCACGCGACGTTCGCGCCGCTCGACGAGGACGTGTCCCCGACGGTGCACGCGGCCAGGGCAGCCTATGAGGAGGCTGGCATCGGCCCCGAGGACGTCGACATCGCCCAGTTGCAAGACACCGACGCCGGCGCGGAGATCATCCACATGGCTGAGACGGGACTGTGCGCCGACGGCGAGCAGGAACAGCTGCTGGCCGATCGAGCCACCGAAATCCACGGCTCGATGCCCATCAACACCGACGGCGGATTGATTGCCAACGGCGAGCCAATCGGTGCATCGGGTCTGCGGCAGGTGCACGAACTAGTCCGCCAGCTGCGCGGCGAAGCTGGCGAGCGGCAAGTTGCCGGCGGCCCGAAGGTCGGCTTGGCGCAGGTCTACGGAGCACCTGGCACGGCCTCGGTGACAATCCTTTCGATCTAGTTTTCGCCGGTACCACGGGCGCGAACCGACCTCATTGATCTGCCTCGCGTTAGTGCCACTATCTTCGTATGACAGCGTACTAACAAACGCTATTGATTTCATCGCCGACCTGCACGGCGCTATTAGGAAGATCCGCGCGATCGAACCGCCAGCTGTCCAGAATAGTTGACTGGGCTTGTCGGATCCTCGAAATGGGCTCAGTCAACGAAGTTTTCGTCGCCAGAACGCGACAGGGTTCGACACACTGGCTCGAGCAGTCTCACCGTTCACTCCTGAATACGTCGCGACGCGCGCTGGCATCGCGGAAGCTGATCTGCGCGCAGCCGCCAGCCTGTTGGCCAGCCGAGCGAGCAGATTGCGGTACGGGCACCGGCACTTCCATGTCGACTCGCGGCACCCTGTCTACCTACCTACTCAACTGTCTATAGGACCATCCGCGGGCTCTGGGCACAAAGAAGGTGACCGCCAACGTGGAGACCTCTACCGGACAGTGGGTTGTGGCTTTGATCGGGTTAAGCCATGTGCCGCAACTGGGCGATGGCCTCGTCGCAGTCCGCGTCCCTCATGACCTTCGACGATGACGGTCGCGAGGAGAATATGCAGTCAGATTATAGAGCCAATATCGTCGCGCACGATTCGTTCGAGCGCCCGCTCGACCACGGCGGCGATAGTCAACGACGGATTGCAGGCAGCGGTGGTCCCCGGTATGAGGGCACCGTCGAGCACGTAGAGGCCCTGGTGGCCCCTCACTCGACCCTCTAAATCGCAGACGCTGCCGATCGGTGCACCACCAAGGGGATGCCAGGTGGTGTTCTTGAGCCGGTTGGTGTCGGTCAGAATGCCGGCTCGGCCCGCGATCCGCTTGGCCCGCGTATGAATGTCTGCCCAAATAGCGGCGTCGCCCCTTCGAGGGAACGACAGTCTCACTTCATCGGCGGCACCGTTATCTACTGCTCGAAGGACTGGGACGACCCCCGCCGCGCGAACACACTGATCCAGGCGTCGATCCCGCCGACCGGCCTGTCACC
>LZSH01000176.1 GCA_001665255.1 Mycobacteriaceae bacterium 1482268.1
GGCGACGGGCAAGCTGGTCGACATCGGCGAGGCCGTCGGTATCGTCGCCGCGCAATCCATCGGCGAGCCCGGCACGCAGCTGACCATGCGCACCTTCCACCAGGGTGGTGTGGGTGAGGACATCACCGGCGGTCTGCCTCGCGTGCAGGAGCTGTTCGAGGCCCGCGTGCCGCGCAACAAGGCGCCGATCGCCGACGTCACCGGACGGGTGCAGCTCGAGGAGAGCGACTCCTTCTACAAGATCACCATCGTCCCCGACGACGGTGGCGAAGAGGTCGTCTACGACAAGCTGCCCAAGCGCAACCGTCGCCTCAAGGTGTTCAAGCACGAGGACGGCACGGAGCGGCTGCTGACCAACGGCGACCACGTCGAGGTCGGCCAGCAGCTGATGGAAGGCTCCGCGGACCCGCACGAGGTGCTGCGTGTCCAGGGCCCCCGCGAGGTGCAGATCCACCTCGTCAAGGAGGTTCAGGAGGTCTACCGCGCTCAGGGTGTGTCGATCCACGACAAGCACATCGAGGTGATCGTCCGGCAGATGCTGCGGCGCGTCACGATCATCGACTCGGGCAGCACGGAGTTCCTGCCCGGCTCGCTGACCGAGCGCGGCGAGTTCGAGACCGAGAACCGTCGGGTCGTCGCCGAGGGCGGCGAGCCCGCGGCCGGTCGCCCGGTGCTGATGGGTATCACGAAGGCGTCGCTGGCCACCGACTCGTGGCTGTCGGCGGCGTCGTTCCAGGAGACCACGCGCGTGCTGACCGATGCGGCGATCAACTGCCGCAGCGACAAGCTGCAGGGTCTGAAGGAGAACGTGATCATCGGCAAGCTGATCCCGGCCGGTACCGGCATCAACCGGTACCGCAACATCCAGGTGCAACCGACCGAGGAGGCGCGGGCCGCCGCGTACACGATCCCGTCCTACGAGGATCAGTACTACAGCCCCGACTTCGGCCAGGCGACTGGAGCCGCGGTTCCGCTGGACGACTACGGCTACAGCGACTACCGCTAAGTCACATGGAAAAGCCCCTGGGTTCCCCAGGGGCTTTTTCGTGCGGTGAGCAGACGTAAACGCACCTTCTCCATCGGCGTGTCGCGTGCGTTTGCGTCTGCTCGCGGGAGGCGGTGTCCAAACGCGTCACTAGACTCGACCCGTGCTCATCGGTTCACATGTCGACAACACAGACCCCCTGTCAGCGGCCGAGGCCGACGGCGCCGACGTGGTGCAGTTCTTCCTCGGCAATCCGCAGAGCTGGAAGAAGCCCAAGCCCCGCGAGGATGCTGACACGTTGAAGGCGGCCAGCATGCCGCTGTATGTGCATGCGCCCTACCTGATCAATGTGGCGTCGGCGAACAACCGCGTGCGCATCCCGTCGCGCAAGATCCTGCAGGACACCTGCGATGCCGCGGCGGAGATCAACGCCACTGCGGTCATCGTCCACGGTGGCCACGCCGACGACAACGACATGGAGGCCGGATTCGAGCGCTGGGTCAAGGCGCTCAAGTACCTGGAATCCGACGTGCAGGTGTACCTGGAGAACACCGCGGGCGGCGACCACGCGATGGCCCGCTACTTCGACACCATCGGCCGGCTGTGGGACCACATCGGCGACACCGGCATCGGATTCTGCCTCGACACATGCCACGCTTGGGCGGCGGGCGAAGCGCTGATCGACTCCGTCGACCGCATCAAGGCCCTCACCGGCCGCATCGACCTGGTGCACTGCAACGACTCGAGGGACGCGGCTGGTTCGGGTGCAGACCGGCACGCCAACTTCGGCACCGGTCAGATCGATCCGGAGCTACTCGTCGCCGTCGTGAAGACCGCCGACGCGCCGGTCATTTGCGAAACCGCCGACGCCGGCCGCAAGGACGACATCGCCTTTCTCCGCGAGCATGTCGGCTGACGATCTGATAACTGAACGGCATCAAAACCCCCGATAGCACCACGGTTAACTAGGCTGTTCGCCGGGAATCACGATCATCCCGGAGTCGAAAGGCCGACGTGTCCGCAATTGACGAGGCACCAGTTGCGGCGACACGCGTCGACGACGAACTGGTCGTCACGCGTGCTCGATGGCTGAAGGTCGGTCGTTGGATCGCGATCGCCGTGTGGGCCGCCGTGCTGGTCTACCGCACGGTGACCGACGGCTTCGCGTTCAACCGCGAGCTGGTTCTCCTGTACGTCGCGACCGGCCTCCTCGCGGCGAGCATCGGGCAGGGCCGCCGCATGCTGCATGTCATCCGCGACTGGTTGCCGTTCGCGGTCGTATTGCTCGCTTACGACTTGAGCAGGGGCGCGGCCGATCTGATCGGGCGGCCAACCCTATGGCAGTGGCCCGCCGAGGTGGACCGCTGGCTGTTCTTCGGCACCATACCGACGGTGTGGCTGCAGGAGCGTTTGAAGCAGCCGCTGCCGCCGTGGTGGGAAGTCGTCATGAGCACCGTCTACATGTCGTTCTTCGTTTTGCCGTACGTGGTGGCGTGCGTCTGTAGCTGAACCGCTCGACTCACGGTGTCAAACGCCCCGCACACCTGCTGCTTCGATTCGGCGGATGGTTCCGGCGCTTCCTCTTTCTGCGGCCAAGCCACCACGATCGCCCACGCGGCGACACCGACGGCAGTAATCGCGACGACGAGCGACAGCAATGCAATCACGCTCGCGCCCTTCGCGGAAGGAGTCGCCGGAGGATTCGAAGGAGGTTGCTGGGCTGGTTCGGTGTCCACCATGCGGAAATGGTAACGGCCCCTCGTTGCCGCAGTCCCCTAAGCGCTCGAGGACGCGTCCAGAGGGGCGGGAGTGGCACCTTCGGCCACATCGGGTTTATCTCGCCGCGCCTCAATGTAATTCGCGACGACGACGGCCACCGCCGCCAACGCCCAGCCGAGCAGGATGTCGATCACGTAATGTTCGGCCGTGTACACCAGCGTGAAGGCCATGATCACCACGTAGGCCGCCAAGAACGGCTGCCACCCGCGATGGACCTTCTTCCACAGGAACGCCGCGATCGCCGCTGTCATTGCGGCATGCAGGGAGGGAATGGCGGCGACCAGGTTCACGCTCGCC
>LZSH01000177.1 GCA_001665255.1 Mycobacteriaceae bacterium 1482268.1
CGGGTGCTTCTCCTCGTGTCGGGCTCATGCCTCGGCTCTCACTCGCGCTCGCCTAGGGGTGCTCATGGCAGCGATTCTCCCATTCGCCTGTGCGCCCTTGGGAGCTGGGATACTGGCGCTTGTGAGTTCCGAATCGCAGCCTGGCCGACGCGGGCCCGACGTCGCAGGCCCGCCGCCGCCTCCGGCCGCCAAGCCGCGGCTGCTGCAGGACGGGCGCGACATGTTCTGGTCCCTCGCGCCGCTGGTCATCGCGTGCATCGCGCTGGCGGCCGTGCTTGGAATGTGCTCCTTTGCACCAAGCGGCCCGGGTGCCGGACCGGCTCCCGACTACGACGCTCCGGCCGCCCTGCAGGCCGACGCCGACGCGCTTCGAATACCGATCCGGCTGCCTGCGCTGCCGGACGGGTGGCGCGCCAACTCCGGGAGCCGCGCGGGAATCGATGCGGGCCGTATCGACCCCGCCGGGCAACCGACACGGGCGGTGTCGTCGACCGTCGGATACCTCACGCCGACCGGCATGTACATGGCATTGACGCAGAGCAACGCCGACGAGGAGAAACTGGTGGGCTCCATCGACCCCGACATGGTGCCGACCGGAACGCAGGACGTCGACGGGACGCGGTGGGTCGTCTACGAAGGCGACGACGGCTCCGAACCGGTGTGGACGGCTCGGCTGAACGGCCAGTCCGGACCGGGTCAAATCGCAATCAAGGGTGCCGGCGGTACCGACGAGTACCGTACGCTGGCTGCGGCGGTTCAGAAGCAGCCGCCTCTGGCCGCGGGCTAGGACACCGCGGCCTCCACCACGACGGATGGAGACGCGATGACAGCACCCGAGTCGAATGTCGTCGGCCGGAAGGCTCCGGAGGCCGACCTGACCGGATGGACCGCTGAGCCGTTCACGGCTGCCGGCATCACCCATGACGTGTACCGCAAAGGCGAAGGGCCGGGCGTGGTACTGATCCCGGAGATGCCCGGCCTACATCCCGGCGTGCTGGCGCTCGGTAATCATCTGGTGGACAACGGATTCACGGTCGCTTCGCCGTCGCTGTTCGGCACGCCCGGCGCCCCCAGTGTCCGGCCCGGCGCGGTGGGGGTCACGCTGCGCGGCTGTGTGGCCAAGGAGTTCGCTGCCTTCGCGACCAACGCGGACCGGCCGGTGGCGCACTATCTGCGGGCGCTGACGCGCGATCTCAACGAGAAGACGCCCGGCGAGGGCGTGGGGGTGATCGGCCAGTGCTTCACCGGTGGCTTCGCCCTTGCCGCCGCGGTCGACGACAGCGTGCTCGCACCTGTCTTGAGCCAGCCGTCTATGCCGATACCGCTGACGCCGAAGCAGCGCCGCGATCCGGGATTGTCCGAGGGTGAGCTGAAAATCGTGGAACAGCGCGCCGCCAATGACGGGCTGTGCGCACTGGGTCTGCGCTTCACTGAAGATCCGTTGGTTCCCGCCGAACGGTTCAAGACACTCAAGGACCGGCTGGGCGACGCGTTCGAGGTGATCGAGATCAGCTCAAAGAAGGGAAACGAGCACGGGTTCAGCAGAATGGCGCACTCGGTCCTCACCCTCGAGGTGCGTGAAGAGGAAGCCCACCCGGCCTACGAAGCCCGCAGGCGCGTCGTCGAATTCCTCACGGAGCGTTTGGTTTAGCTTCTTCCCGGTCGGGCTTGGGCGCTTCGGGTTCTGCCTTTCTGGCCCTGCGCGTCAGCCATCCGAGGCGACGCTTCTTGGTCTTCGACTTCTCGGTGTCGTCGTCGGTGTCCTGCTCGAGCGGAACACCTTTGTACACAGCCAGATAGACGCTGATCGTGGTGACGATGACGATCATCAGGACGGGGCCGATGATGATGCCGAACGCGCCGAACATCCCGATTCCGGCGAACACCGAGAGAAGCATCAGCGCTGAGTCGAGGCGGGCCGCCCGCGGCACGAGGATCGGCCGTAGGAAGTTGTCGATGTTGGTCACCACGATGAGGTGAAACAGGACGACGAAAATTCCGCCGAACACGTTGCCGAACAACGCCATTCCGATGCCAAATGGAATCGTGATGATACCGCTGCCGAGGGGTATCACCGACAGCGCGCTGAGCAGGATCGCGAAGATGAAGAACCCGTCGTGGAAGCCGCCGATGTAGATCGAGATCGCTCCCGCGACGCCCTGGCAGACGGCGATGATGAACTGTCCCCTGACCGTGCCGTTCACCATCGCGCCCATCTTGGCGAGGTAGAGGTCGGTGACTTCCTCGCCGAGCGGGTTGAGCTGGCGGATCAACCGCTGGACGGCAAGCTTGTTGGTCAGCAACGAGATGAACACGTAGAGGAAAAGGATTGCCGCCGTGATGCCGCCGAGGACGCCGCCAGCGGCGCTCTGGAGCGTGTGCAGCAACCACTGCCCCCCGCTTTGGGCGACGGTCGTCATCGCCTTGCGGATCATCTCGGGTGTCACCGTGACGTCGGTGAACGGCACCCGGGCCAGCACTTCATTCACGAACTTCAGCGTCTTGTCTCCGAGGGTGGACAAGTCGGTTCGTTCCACCCAGTCCGCGACACTTTTGACCATTTCGGTGATCTGGACAACGGCGATCAGCGCGATGAGGCCGACCGGCACGATCACGCTCGCGAAGGCGGCCAGCAGGGTCAGCGTCGCCGAAAGTCCAGTGCCCAGCCGTTTTCTCAGCCGGTCGTACAGCGGGCTGAACAGATACGCGACCACCGCGGCGACCACGATCATGATGAAGTACGAACGAAGGAAGTAGGCGCCGAAGAGGATGGCGATCACCGTCGCGACCGCAAGGGCACGCTTCTGCGTCAGCGTGAAGTCGGTTTTCATTGCGCCCATTGGCATACCGTAGCCAGCTTGACGGTCCGGCCGCCCGGTTTGCTCAGTGAATGTTCGACTGCGTCTCGGCCTGGTGCGATCGCTGGCTGGCGATGAAACGGATCGACGCCCGTTGCATCAATCCGGGCGCGAGCCGCGCGAACAACCATTGGGCGTGCGCACTGCGCGGCCGTACCAGCAGTGGTTTGTTGCCGCTGATGGCCTTGAGTGTGTCGTGCGCCAAGCGGTCCGCCGAATAGGCCGACTTTCCGGCGCTGCCCTGTAGGAAGTAGTTGCGGCCGTCGAATCCGCCGATCGCGCCCTTGTCGAGAAGTGGAGTCTCGATTGCTGACGGGCAGACGGCGAGGACCCCTACGCCGTGCGCGGCGGCCTCCGATCGCAGCGCCAGCGACAGGCCGACGATCGCGTGTTTGGTCATCACATAGCTGGTGATCTGACCGGCCGCGGTGAGCCCGGCCATCGAAGCGGTGTTGACGATGTGGCCGTGGCGCTGCTTGATCATCTGCGGGTAAGCCGCCGCGACGCCGTGGACGACACCGCGGATGTTCACGTCGATGATCGCGTTCCACTGATCGAGCGTGAGCAGTTCGGTGTCACCACCCCAGACGATGCCCGCGTTGTTGAACATCAGGTCCAGCCGACCGCTACGGGCCACGACGTCGTCGACCGCGTCCTGCACCGCTGCGGCGTCGGTCACGTCGAGGCGAGCTGAACGCGCGCGGCCGCCCAGCGATGACGCGGTGCGTTCGGCGGCGTCACCGTCGATGTCCGTGCACACCACGTCTGCGCCTGCGGCGGCAAGCGCCCGGCACAGCGCCGCGCCGATACCCGAACCGGCGCCCGTTACGATGGCTTGTCTACCACCGAAGCCACTGAAACTCTTCATCGTCTGTTCCTCGCCCGAGGGCTCGTCACTGCGCCTCCGCGAGTTTCATGACATGACCCAGCACATCGGGATAGCGCTTGAGATGCGCACCGCCGTTGAGGTCGAGCACCTCACCGGTCAGCCAGGACGACTTCGGTGAGCACAGGAACACCACGGCGTCCGCGATCTCCTCCGGCTTGCCCGGCCGGCCGAGCGCGGTGTTCTCGACGTAGTCCTCGACCAGTCCCGGTACGAGGTACGAGCCTTCGGTGAGCGGGGTGTCGACGAAGCCGGGGGAGACAGCGTTGACGCGGATGCCGCGCGGTCCCAGCTCCAGTGCCGCAACCTGAGTGAGCATCGAGACGCCCGCCTTGGCCGAGCAGTAAGCACTCATTCCAAGGGCGGGCTGGCGTCCGTTCAGCGAGCTGATCGTCACCAACGACCCGCCTTCGCGCAGCTTCTGGCCCGCGTACTTGGCGACGATGAACCCGCCGTTGAGGCACACGTCGATGACGGAGCGGAACTCGTCGACGGCCAGGTCGGTGATCAGCCCGAGGCTGCCGAACCCTGCGCAGTTGACGACGACATCGAGGGGACCTACCTGCTCGAAGAGTTGTTGCACCGTCGCCTCGTCGGTGACGTCGACTTCCGCGGCGGTGTGCGGAGCGCCGAGTTCGGCGGCTCGTGCGTGCGCGCCGTCGCCGTTGCGGTCGGCAAGGGTGACGCGGCAGCCGTCGGCAGCAAGCGCGCGGGCCGTGGCCCATCCGATACCCGATGCGGCGCCGACGACGATGGCGATCCGTTCGCTACTGTTGCTCATCCAGTTAGCCTTTCGACGGCGGTGGAACGCGTTCCAACTTAGCGCTTTGACACACTCGACCGGTGGCTGATCTGAGGTTGTCGAAGTCGATTCATGTGGCGGTGTCCCCCGATGCGCTGTACAGCATGGTGTCGGATGTGACCAGGATGGGCGAATGGAGCCCGATCTGTAAGTCATGTTGGTGGGACGAAGGTGACGGGCCGCGCGTCGGTGCGTGGTTCACCGGCCGCAACGAGACGGCCGAGCGGACGTGGGAGACGCGCAGCCAGGTAGTCGCCGCCGACCCTGGTCGCAGGTTCGCCTGGGAAGTCAACGACGGTTGGGTCTACTGGGGCTACACCTTCGAACCCGACGGTGACGGCACTCGTCTGACAGAGTCGTGGGAGTTTTTGCCCAAAGGCATCACCGGATTTTATGAGCGGTACGGGGCGCAGGCCGACGCGGAGATCGAGAAGCGTCGTGCCGCCGCCGAGAGCGGTATCCCTGCCACGCTGGCCGCGATCAAGAAGGCCGCAGAAGCCTCGTAGCAGCGTGGCGGACATCGCTCAGGAGCGGACGGGCGTCGTTACCCGGAAGACCTCGACGTCTTCGGCGAGTCCCTTGAGTTCTTTGGCGCCCAGGCTCTCGAAGCGAAGGCCTGATCCCGCAGACAGATCGCGAACGGTGCGGCTTGCGAGCACTTCGTCGGTGCACGCCATGGCGCCGATCCGGGCGCCGACATGCACGGCCACTCCGCTCCACTCGTCACCGCGGCGCTCGCATTCACCGGTGTGCACCCCGACCCGGATGTGGATACCTCGCGCGGCGAGGGCAGGCACCAGGTCGCGCCCGCAACGCACCGCTCTCGTCGGGCCGTCGAAGAGGGCGAATACGCCGTCGCCGGTGTGTTTGACACGGCGGCCGCCGTATTTCTCGAGCATCCAGTCGACAACCTTGTCATGGGCGTCGAGCTGGTGTCGCCAGTGCGTATCACCCCGTGCGACAAGCTGTTCGGTAGAGCTCACGATGTCGGTGAACAGCACGGTCGAAAGCACGCGTTCACTCGGCTCTTCGGCGGGTTTGCCGCAGGCGAAATTCACCACCTCGGCGGCCAGCACCTCGTCCATGAACCCGTGCGGTCCCGGCGGCAATTCGAGGAAGCGTGCATTGGGCATCGCCGCGGCCAGAGCACGTGCACCGTCGATGGGCGCCACGTTGTCGTCTGGTCGATTGAGAACCAGGGTCGGGGTATGGACCGAGCCCAACACGCCGCGGACATCGCATTCCAATAGCGCCTTCCATAGCATGAGGCACATCGTCGGGCTTGCTCCCGCGCGCTGGATTCGCCCATAGAACTCCAGAAAGCCCGGCATCTGCGCAATCTCTCCGAAGAAGAGATCAGCGAGCGCTCCTTCACCCCAATGACTTTCGATCGCTTCGATGATGACGTCGGTCTGGTCGGCGGTGAATCCCCATGGGTGGTCCGGTAACTCGGGGGTGAAGCGTGCCAGCGTGCCATACAGCACCAGCGACTGCACACGTTCGGGGTAGGTCGCCGCGAACAAGATGCTCATCGGTCCGCCCTCGGAGACGCCGAACAGCGCGGCGGAGTCAGCGCCCACCGCGTCCATCACTGCCTGCAGGTCGTCCATTCGTTCGTCCAGGGGCGGGACACGGGTGACCGGATCAGACAGGCCGGTGCCGCGCTTGTCCCAGGCGACCACCCTGCCGCCGCGACCGAGCGCTTCGAGGAAGCCTTGGAACGGCATGTCCGGTTCGGTCAGGATGTCGGCGTTGCTGATCCAGCCGGGTATCCACACCAATGTCGGCTCGCCCTCGCCGAGCACCCGATAGGCCAGCCGCACCGAGCCGTTGCGGGCGTAATGAACGCCGCCGTCCTTCACACGCACATCCTCACAGTCGGGTGTCCGGTTGTGTGCGGGTTACGCAACGAAAACCGATATGGCTCATGCCTGTGTCGACCATCTGGGGCCTACGGGCCGATGGCCGGTAACGCAGGCAGTAATTGTCGGCGCACAGAAACGAGCCGCCCTTGATCACTTTGCGCGGCACGCGGAATTGGGGCTGCTGCGGGTCGTAGCTGCCTGCCTCGCAGCACGGGTCGCTTTTCCTGGTCTCGGCATACCAGTCTGTGGTCCACTCCCAGACGTTGCCCGCCATGTCGAACAAGCCGTACGGATTGGGCGGGAAGCTGCCGACGGGGGAGGTGCGGCCGTAACCCGGGTCGGGACGCCACGGGAAGTCTCCGTGCCAATAGTTCGCCAGCCGCTGGCCGGGCTGCTCGGGCTGATCACCCCAGGTATACGTCGCGGCGTCTAGCCCGCCTCGAGCAGCGATCTCCCACTCGGCCTCGGTCGGCAGCGCCACACCCGCCCACTGCGCGTAGGCCTCGGCGTCTTCGTACGCGACGTGCACGACGGGATGGTCGGCGCGCTTCGCGATCGACGAAAGCGGTCCGACGGGATGCCGCCAGGAAGCGCCGGGCGTCCATGCCCACCACTGGCTCAAGTGCCGCAGGTCGACTGGCCCTTGCGTGCGGGTGAATACCATTGAGCCCCGCTGCAGGTTTTCGGCGGGCGCGTCCGGATAGTCGGCAGGGTTCAGCGGTCGCTCGGCGAGCGTGAGATAGCCTGTGGCGTCGACGAATTCGGCGAACGCGGCATTGGTCACCGTCCGACTCTGAATCCAGAACTCGTCTACGGTCACGGACCGTGCCGGTCCTTCTTCGGGGTAGTGCCGGTCGGATCCCACGACGGCGGTCTGCGCGGGTATGCGGACCCACCCCGCGTCGAGATCGACGTTTTGGCGGGTTCTACTCGCACTTTCCCGCCCAGATGTCGGTTTGGGCGTCAGTGGGTCAGTCACTGAAGACGGTTGCCCAGTCGTTCTTGATGCTGGCAATCGTCCAACCTCGCGTCTTCGCTTCGTCGAGTGATCTCTCTGCGCCTGCGATGTAATCGAATTCGCGGTTGGCATCGTCGTGCAGAACCAGCATGCACAGCGACGGGCCGGGCCCCGCTGCGGCGTATTCGAGCATTTGGATGTCACCGTTGGAATTGCCCGCCGCGAAGATCGGCCGACGTCCGATACGGCCCCAGATGCGCACCGGCTTGACCGGGCCGTCGTCGAGGAACTCCGGCTTGGCGGTGGTCCGCAGATGCCCGTCGACGAAATCCAGGCCCACCGAACTACCGATGACCCGTTCCGGTGCAATGCCGTACATCTGTGTGGTGACGGGCCGCATGAAGTCGCGACCGCCGCCGGAGGCGATGTAGTTGGTGAAGCCGTTGGACTCGAGATAGCGCAGCAGTTCGATCATCGGACGGAAGCCGCAGGCGGTGTACGGACGGCCGAGCGTGGGATGCTTCGCCTCGGCGAAGAACGCCGCCACCCGCTCCGCGTGCTCCTCGACGGTCAGCCCGGCGTATGCCGAAAGTACGCCTGCGGCAAGTACTTCGACCGCAGAGTCGTCGCCGTTGTAATGCTTGGTGACGGCATCTCCGAACCAGGCCAAATCGCCCTCAGCCGCGGCCTTGTAGGGCTGGTCGTCCACTAGCGACGGGTCGGCTGCGGCCTGTTCGGCCAGTCTGCGCACAAGAAAGTCCAGCTGGATGTACGCCGGCTTCTCACACCAGAGCGTGCCGTCGTTGTCGAAGACGGCAACGCGAGCCTCGGGGGGAAGTTCGTCGGTGACGCGCCCGACGAAGTCGATGATCTCCGACTTCGTCGGCCCGTCTTTCCAGCTCTCCAGCATCTAGTCGGCAGCCAGGAACTCTTCGAGCTTCTTGACTATCTGGTCGATGCTGAAGCTGGCCGGTTCGTGCCGCGGCGGGAACTCCTTGAACGTGTCGAGGAACATCGCCGCCATCGCCGTCGCATAAAACGCGAAGAAGTCACGCCGGAGGAACCACTCGTAGTACGTGTTCGATGTGATGTCGGCGTACTCGAACGGGTCGGTGCGGAGATTGAACAGCTTGGGCACCCGCAGCGGCGTGAATGGTTCGGCCCAGATGCGCAGAGTTCCCTGGCACCGCTGCTCGGCGAACACGATCTTCCAGTTCTCGAAACGCATCGCGACCAGTTGTGCGTCGTCGTTGAAGTAGAAGAACCCGCGCCGGGGGCTGTGCTCTACCTCGCCCAGCAGGTACGGCAGCAGGTTGAAGCCGTCGATGTGCACCTTGTACTCGACGTCCCCGATGCGGTAGCCCTTCTTCAGCTTGTCCATGACGTCGGGATCGCCCGCCGCGGCCAGCAGCGTCGGCAGCCAATCGTGGTGCTGGATGATGTCGTTGGACACCGCACCCGCCTTGATCTTCCCCGGCCAGCGGATCATTTCTGGAACGCGGTATGCACCCTCCCAGTTGGTGTTCTTCTCGCTGCGGAAGGGCGTGGTGCCGGCATCCGGCCACGAGTTGCGGTGTGGGCCGTTGTCCGTGGAGTAGATGACGATCGTGTCATCGGCAATGCCGAGCTCGTCGAGCACGTCGAGCACGGTGCCCACATTCTTGTCGTGGTCGATCATTGCGTCGTGGTACTCGGACTGCCACAGCCCGGCCTGGCCACGACTCTCCGGCTTCACGTGTGTGTAGAGGTGCATGTGGGTGAAGTTGCACCACACGAAGAACGGGTTGCCCTGGGCGTGCTGGCGCTTGATGTAGTCGACGGTCGCGTCGGCGATGTCGTCGTCGATGGTTTCCATCCGCTTGGCGGTGAGCGGACCGGTGTCCTCGATGGTCTGCTTGCCGACGGGTCCGAACTTCGGGTCGTCCGGCTCTTTTGACACCTCGTCGGTGGCCTTGCATTTCAGCACACCCCGCGGCAATGCCTGTTCGTAGAGCCGGGGGAACTGGTCCTTGTGCGGGTAGTCGAACTGCTCGGGCTCCTCCTCGGCGTTGAGGTGGTAGAGGTTGCCGAAGAACTCGTCGAAGCCGTGCACCGTCGGCAGGTACTTGTTCAGATCGCCGAAGTGGTTCTTGCCGAACTGGCCCGTGGCGTAGCCGAGCGGCTTGAGTAACTCCGCGATCGTCGGGTCCTCGGCGGCCCAACCGATGTCCACTCCGGGCACCCCGACCTTGCTCATCCCGGTGCGGTACACGCTTTGCCCACTGATGAACGCCGCCCGGCCTGCGGTACAGCTTTGCTCGCCGTAGGAATCGGTGAATCGCATGCCCTCGTTGGCAATTCGGTCGATATTCGGTGTGCGGTAGCCCATCAGACCGTCGCTGTAACAGCTCAGGTTGCTGATGCCGATGTCGTCGCCCCAGATGACCAGGATGTTGGGTTTTCCGTCCGGCATGGCAGCCCCTTCTCGTCAGCGTCGACCGAATCAAACACGCGAATCGACCCTATTGCGTCGCGAAGGTCGGTGGACTTCCTTCGAGAGTCTTCGTAGAGAAAATTGCCGAACCGTGGATCCTGACGGCCGCGACGGCGCACTCTGTAAGCCGGAGAGGTGAGGGCTATGTATGACAAAGTTCTGGACAACGACTGGCACATCGACATCCAATTCGATGAGGACGAGACGCACACTCATGCGACGGTCTCTGCACGCCTGGGCGACGACGACACCATGACGGCGATCGGCGACGCGTTCCGCAATCCGAGGGACATCAGCCAGCCCATGATCGGCGAGGAGATCGCGGCGGCCCGTGCGCTCATCGCGTTGGGCACCGACCTACTGCACCGCGCGGGTGCGCGGATCGAGGCGGTGACCCGACACCCGGTTCATTTGGTGAGCTGATCAGCTCGCGGGCGTTACCGCAGCCACCGCCTTGCCGTCGTTCGACTGCGCCTTCATCTTCTCGAAGAGCTCCACGTAGTACGGCATACAGTCGCGCATGGCCTCTTCGGTGGTGAACCGCGGCTGGTACCCGAGGTCGCGCTGCGCCTTGGCGATCGAGAAGTAGTTGTCGAGGTAAAGCCGTTCCACACCGAGCGGTTCGATCATCGGCTTGGGCAGGCCGAACTTGAAGTGCAGCCACTGCCACACGGTCATCACGAACCACACCAGCCGGCCGGGCACCCGCAGCTTCGGGTACTTCTGCCCACACGCCTCCACAACGGGCCTGGAGAACTCGAACATGTTGACCGGCTCACCGTCGTTGATGAAGTACGCCTGGCCGGGCGCGGTGCCACCGGGCACGAGATGTTGTGCGGCAAGGATGAACCCGTGAATCAGGTTGTGTACGTAGGAGTTGTCGAGCTTGACCTTCTTGCTGCCGACCAGCACCTTGACGTGGCCGGCCAGCACGCTCTCGAACACCCTGCGGAACATGGTCTGGTCGCCGCGACCCCAGATGCCGCTGGGGCGGATCGAACAGGTCAGCATGTCGTGAACACCGTTCTGCGACAACACAAATCGCTCGGCAACCACCTTGGTCTCGGTATAGAGGTCGTTGAACCGTTCGGTGTAGGGCAGCGTCTCGTCTCCGTTTGAGATCCGCTTGCCGCCCATCACCACACTGTTGGACGCGGTGTAGACGAAGCGTTTCACGCCGGCGTCCTGGGCGGCCTTCACCAGGTTCTCGGTACCGCCGACGTTGACCGCGAAGCTGCGCTCGCGACTCTCCCTACTCACCGCGCCGCCACCGGTCAGGTCGATGATCGCCGCGGTATGGAAGACGGTGTCGATGCCGTCGACGGCGGACGCGACGGTCTGGGTGTCGCAAATGTCTCCCTCGATAACCTGCAACCGAGGATGCTCGGGTAGCGGCGAAGGTACGCGGTCGAACGTGCGAACCTCGCAGCCCCGTTCGAGAAGCTCCGCGACCAGATTGGCCCCGACGAAGCCGGAGCCACCGGTCACCAGTACACGGCCGAGTTCTGTCTGCAACGTTGCATCACCCATGCGGGCAGCGTAACTGAAACACGTTCCAGTTTCGAGACCCTTGCCGCTATTTATTTCACTAGTCAAGTTTCGCCGCCGTCACCGGCGGCCAATGCGTCCTCGATACGCTTGCGGGCTCCAGCTAAGTGCTCATCACAGCGTTTAGCGAGTTCTTCGCCTCTTTCCCACAGTTTCAGCGAGGCATCGAGGTCCAGCCCGCCCTGCTCCAGCTGGCGGACCACCTCGATCAGCTCATCGCGCGCTTCTTCATACCCCAATTCACTAATAGGCTTCATTCACTTCCCTCGCTGACCGCGTTTATCGCTCCGTCGGAGACCCGCACCCGCAGCCGCGTGCCCGCGGGCGCATCGGCCACGGCGTGCAGCACGCCCGGCTCGCCGGCTGGCGTGATGGTCTGCACCACCGCATAGCCGCGCGCCAGGGTCGCGGCGGGCCCGAGTGTCGTCAACCGAGCCGACAAATGGCCCACGCGCTCCGACTCCGCGACCAGCAGACGGGTGATGTCACGCCGGGCCGCGGTCCTACAGCGGCAGACCTCGTCGGCTCGCGTGTCCAGCGCGGCCAACGGAGAGGCGAGCACCGGCCTGCTGCGCAGCTGGCTGATTTCGTGCTCTTCGCGGCGCACCCAGTTGCGCAGCGCCTGCGCGCTGCGCCGGCGCAGGTCCACCAGCCGCGCCAGTTCGGCGGCGGTGTCGGGAACGATGCGCTTGGCGGCGTCGGTCGGGGTAGCTGCCCGCAGATCGGCGACCAAGTCACACAGGGGATTGTCGGGTTCGTGCCCGATAGCGCTGACCACCGGCGTAGTGCACGCCGAGATCGCCCGGCATAGCGTCTCATCGGAGAAGGGCAGCAGATCCTCGACACTGCCGCCGCCGCGGGCGATGACGATCACGTCGACGGCGGGGTCGCGATCGAGTTCGCGTAGCGCCTCAACGACCTGTGGCACGGTGTTGGTGCCCTGCACGGCGGTGTTGCGGACGGCAAATCTGACTGCGGGCCAGCGATCCCTGGCCACCGAAATAACGTCTCGCTCGGCGTGACTGGCGCGGCCAGTGATCAGCCCGATAGTGTTGGGCAAGAAAGGGATTGGGCGTTTCAGTCGTGGGTCGAAGAGTCCCTCGGCGGCCAGCAGCTTGCGCAGCCGTTCGATGCGGGCCAGCAGCTCTCCGATGCCGACGGCGCGAATCTCGCTGACCCGCAAGCTGAACGAGCCGTTGCGGGTATAGAACTGCGGCTTGCCCAGCATGATCACCTGGGTGCCTTCGGACAGCGGCACCGGTGCATTGGCCACGAGCTGGCTGGGGCAGCTGACCGACAGCGACATGTCCGCGGCGGGGTCGCGCAGCACCATCCACGCCGTGGACTGGCGCAGCTTCAACTCGGTGAGCTGGCCCTCGATCCACACCATGCCGAGCCGGTCGATGTATTTCGCGACACGTGTAGCGACCGCCCGGACCGGCCACGGGTTGTCGGGAGACTTGCCTTGTTCAGCCTCGGTCATTGTCCGACTCGGGTGGTCATCTGCGACGGCCCGCTGGCGAGGTCACTTGGCGTTCGCGCGGGTGATCCTGTTGGCCAGCAGAGTCTGGAACGGCGCCCGCGACTTCGTCGCGTCCTCGTAGGCCAGCAGTTCCTCCAAGTCATCGACACGCAGGGAGGTCAGCCGCGCACGCAACTGCGCCAGCGTCAGCGTCTCGTAGTCCAACCGCTTGACGACTTCCGGCAGGTCGGTCGCCACCGGCGCGGCATCACGCTCCTCCACGGTCTCGGGCTCACCACCGCTGAACAGCGCGAACCTGCCCTCGGTGAGGCGTTCGCCGTCGGGGCTCGATGGCCGGGCCGCCTCGTCGCTCTCATCCTCGTCGAACGTCGCCCATTCGGGCTGCTCGTCCTTCGGTGGGAAGAGGCTCTCCAGGGTCTCGTCGCCTCTGTTCACCAGGTCGGCCACATCCTGCTGCACCTTCATCACGAGGTGCGCGATCTGGCTTGCGAACGTCATCGGATACATGAGGATGGTCTGCGGAATCTTTCGGGTTTCCTCGATGGCGGTTACCGCCGCCCCTACCAGCAGACGGACCCCATACGGTGCAGTAGCCATGGGGCCCAGCCTACGGCTGGCCTCCCCGCAGTGCGGATCAGTACCCTGGGAACCATGCCACCGACTATCAACATGGGGATTCCGGGTGCCTCGAGCTCGGCATCCAGTGGCGTGGCAGGCAAGCGCGTTCTGCTGGCCGAACCCCGCGGATACTGCGCGGGGGTGGATCGCGCTGTCGAGACCGTCGAGCGTGCCCTGGAGAAACATGGCGCGCCCGTGTATGTCCGCCACGAGATCGTCCACAACCGACATGTGGTCGAGACGCTGGCCAAAGCGGGCGCGGTGTTCGTCGACGAAACCGACGAGGTGCCCGAAGGCGCGATCGTGGTGTTCTCGGCCCATGGCGTCGCCCCCACCGTGCACGCCTCGGCGGCAGAGCGGAAGCTTCAGGTCATCGACGCGACGTGTCCGCTGGTCACCAAGGTGCACAACGAGGCGAAGCGGTTCGCACGCGACGACTACGACATATTGCTGATCGGCCATGAGGGCCACGAAGAGGTCGTCGGCACGGCGGGCGAGGCGCCCGACCATGTGCAACTGGTCGACGGCCCCGACGCGGTCGACGATGTGGTGGTCCGCGACGAGAGCAAGGTCATCTGGCTGTCGCAGACCACGCTGAGCGTCGACGAAACGATGGAGACGGTGCGCCGGCTGCGCGAGAAGTTCCCGACGCTGCAGGACCCGCCGAGCGACGACATCTGTTACGCGACTCAGAACCGTCAGGTGGCCGTCAAAGCGATGGCGCCCGAGTGCCAGCTGGTGATCGTCGTGGGCTCCCGCAACTCGTCGAACTCCGTGCGGCTCGTCGAGGTCGCGTTGAACGCGGGCTCCGACGCCGCCTATCTCGTCGACTATGCCGACGACATCGACCCCGCATGGCTGGACGGCGTCACCACCATCGGCGTCACCTCGGGTGCGTCTGTTCCCGAAATCCTGGTGCGCGGCGTCCTGGAGCGGCTCGCCGACCACGGCTACGACATGGTGCAGCCCGTCACGACCGCCAACGAGACGCTCGTCTTCGCATTGCCGCGCGAGATCCGTCCGGCCCGCGCGTAGGGCGCCCGTGTTCTAGACGTCGTATTCCCAGGCCTCGGCCTGGTGCCTGGCTGCGCGCGGCCGCGCCCGGTATTGCGAACGCTGGTCGCCCTCGTCGCCGCCACGGTAACGGACCCGCGATATCGGGTGGTGCGTGCCGTTGAGCGACCCGTTCCCATTGCTTCCGTTGGTGCCGTGCGGTTCGAACGGCTCGAAGCCGTCGAACCCCTCGAACCGGCTGTGCCGATCGGGCCGCTTGTAGCCCGACCGGCGCTCGCTGGCTGGCGGTTGCTTGCGGGGTTCGCGCGACGACGATGACCGGGTGGACGACGACCGGGTGGACGACGACCGGGTGGACGACGACTTGGTGCGACGACGCGGCTCCGACGGCGGCACGGACGGGTCGGTCGCGCGGCGCGCGGTCCGGGCGCGACGTGGCCGCTCGACCACCGGCTCGATGATCTCGGTTTCCGGCGGGCGGGTGTGGCGTGAACGCGACGGCTGTGTGCGCTTGGTCGGCCGGCCGCTGCGGGTCCGCGTCGAGGCCCTCTCGTTCCTGGCTGACTTGGCTGTTTTGGCCGCTCGATCGAAAGAATGCTGCTTACTGCGCAGCCGAGGGGGTTCGTCGTCGACGGCATCCTCGTCGTCGGTCTCGCGCGACAGAAGGCCCGAGATTTTGGCCGCGACTGTCGCGAACCGATTCGAGAGCTCGGCCCCGGCGGCCTCGGTGGCTTCCGCGGAAGCGGTGCGAGGACTCGACATGCCGATGTACCAGCGAAGAAGGCCGATCAACAGCACGATCGCCGACGTGAAGAACATCAGCGGGAAGCGCTCGATCAGGGGATAGCCGCAGTTGATCAGCAGGTCCTTGAGGCCATCCATCGACCCGCCGTGGAAGAGGAAGTAAGCGCCCGGCACGCACACGAACAGGATCAGCGGCGGCTGAATGACAGCGGTGAAGACGCCCGTCTGGCGCACGGCCACCACCGCGGCGACGCAGCCAACTGCATAGGCGGCAGCAAACGCATGTGTCAATTGCCTGCCGCCGGAACCGGCGTCGAATGCGAAGCCGATGGCGGTGAACGTGACCGCGATGAGCACCGCACCCCACGACGGCACACCGGAAATGGTGGAGATCATGGAGCGATGCTCGGCCGCTATAGCAGACCTCGCGCGCTGTCCTGACACATGACGACCGTACCGGGTTCGGCTCGATGTGGCTGCCAGCGCACGCTGGCGCGCCCATGGTTGTCTCCTAGACTTGTGTCCCTGTGAGCTTGAACCTGGGAATCGTTGGTCTGCCGAACGTTGGTAAGTCAACGCTCTTCAATGCGCTGACGCGCAACAATGTGCTGGCTGCCAATTATCCCTTCGCGACGATCGAGCCGAACGAGGGTGTCGTGCCGCTGCCGGATCCGCGGCTGAACGAGCTTGCGAAAATGTTTGAATCCGAAAAGATCGTGCATGCGCCGGTGACCTTCGTCGACATCGCCGGGATTGTCAAGGGCGCCTCGGAGGGCGCAGGTCTGGGCAACAAGTTCCTCGCCAACATCCGCGAAAGCGATGCCATCTGTCAGGTTGTCCGGGTCTTCACCGACGATGACGTGGCCCACGTCGACGGGCGAATCGACCCGAAATCTGACATAGAGGTCATCGAAACCGAGCTGATTCTGGCCGATCTGCAAACTTTGGAGCGGGCGGTGCCGCGCATGGAGAAGGAAGCCCGTACCCACAAGGATCGGCGGCCTGCCCATGAGGCCGCGGTGGCGGCGCAGGAGATCCTCGACGGGGGCAAGACGCTGTTTGCGGCGGGCCAGGCGGTCGACACCTCGCTGCTGCGCGAGCTCAACCTGTTGACCACCAAGCCGTTTCTTTATGTCTTCAACGCCGACGAAGATGTGCTCACCGACGACTCACGAAAGGCTTCGTTGCGGGAGATGGTCGCGCCGGCGGACGCGGTGTTCCTCGACGCGAAGATCGAAGCCGAACTGCAGGAGCTCGACGACGAGTCGGCCGCCGAGCTGCTGGAGTCCATCGGACAGACCGAGCGAGGGCTCGACGCGTTGGCTCGCGCCGGCTTCCACACGCTGCGCCTGCAGACGTTCCTCACGGCCGGGCCCAAGGAGTCGCGGGCCTGGACGATTCATCAGGGCGATACCGCACCGAAGGCTGCCGGGGTCATCCACACCGATTTCGAGAAGGGGTTCATCAAGGCCGAGATCGTCTCCTACGACGACCTGATGGAGGCCGGATCGATGGCCGCCGCCAAGGCTGCGGGCAAGGTGCGGATGGAAGGCAAGGACTACGTGATGGCCGACGGCGACGTGGTCGAATTCCGCTTCGGATCAACATCTCGATCTTCGCACTGAACTGCGCAAATGTCTCAGCGCTCATTCTGCAGCGTGCCCTGCGCTGACAGACGTATCTGTCTGCGTGTCATCTCGTGGACCCAGGGATGGGTACTGCACGTGCGTCGTCAACCGTTGATTTGCGCCTCGCTGGTAGGTGTCGGCGGCTCTGGATAGACGAAACGGCCGCGGGCATCCCGCAGCATCGCGCGGGCATCCTCAGGTTGGATCGAGCCCTCGGCTACATCCTTATGCAGGCGGAAGAGTGCGGTTGTGTCCATCGCGACTCCGTCGTCATCGGCGAACGCCTCAACATCTGAGTCTTGGCTGGTGAAAATCAGCTGGCGTGTGCTCGGGTCTTTCTCCCGGAACTGATTCACAATTAGCCACTGCGCATCGGGGAACTTTCCGGTCTCGCGCTGATACGCCTTGCTGAACCGCTGCAACTTCACGATATCGGTCGTTGACGCGCCGCCCTTATAGCCTTTCACTTCGCTAATCGCTGTCCAGTCGCTGTCTCGTACACGAAGATCTTCGAGTTTTTCTCCGGTGGCGACTTCGTCGCGGTTCTCCACATCGAACCCGAGCTCGCCAAGCGACTTTTCAACTGCCTTTACGAGTTCTGCGCCTGACGCAGTCAGCAGGAGTCGTTCCTTTTCGTTTGCCCCCGTGTGCCGATCCTCGAAGACGCGCTGCGCCTCCGCTAACTCTGCTTCGAGTCGTTGCACAGCCTCAGCGAGATTTCGTTCGGCCTTTTCCACCGATCCGAGCGCTGCCCGCTCGTCGGCCGTCATCCATTCGGCGCGTCGCGTCCACTGCGCCGCAGTGGGAAAGGCATCGGTGTCGACTGTCGACCACCGATCGAAGGCCAGCGCTATCCACTGCCGGCTGGGCGCGACACCGTCCGGCAGGTATAAAACCTCTTCAGCGACTCCTTTGGGCTTGTAGATCGCCGCGAACGCGTTGCCGTCCGCGTCGGTGACCAAAGGAATGAAGTAGTCAACGGCGTGGCCCTGGTGCGGGGGTGCGATTGCCCAGCGCGGAATGTCGGTATCTCGCACTGCCCGGATGACCGAGTGCTTCAACTCATTGCGGAATTCGCTCGGAACGTCTTCTGCAAGGACGACCTCTGCACCCCAGACCTTGTATCGCCGAATCTGCTGGAGCGTGTTTCTTTGCACGCGAAGCTCCACCGGGTCGCCCCCAAATTGAACAACCCGGTGGTGTTTCGCGACGTCGATGGGTGCTTCGAGGCTGATAACGACGTCCCAGCTCAGGGGCCGTAAGCCCATCAGACCGCGTTCGACAGACATCTGTTGATGCGTCGGGGCGAGGCCGTCCAGGAGGGCGGCGGCTTCGGCCTCATCGATTCTCGATACAAGGACGCGCGGGCGCGGCGCGACGTCGTATTCGAGTGGTCCCATGACGTTAACGTAGCGGTATTCACCGACACCGACTGGTGATGCGGGACGAACAAGCGAGGTCGTGATGGCGGACTGGGGTGCGATTGCTGGCATCGGGGCGACGGCTGCGGTCGCGATAAGCGGTCAGGTCTTCGGTTGGCTCGGCAGGCGCGGCGACCGCGAGCACGAATCCGCGCTGGAGTATGAGAAGCGGGCGTGGGAGAAAAAGAATCCGGCCTTGGAAAATCTCATCAGAGACGTCTCACTGCTGCGGCGCTCAACGGAACCCAACAACGATTGGACGCCTCAGGGCATCACCGCGAACAGACAGCTGGCCCGGAGGCGAGTCGCGGCGCTCCAGACTTACGATGAATTTCTCCGGTCCAGGCTCGACACGACAGCAGTGCTGGCGTATGCATCTCCCTCCGTACGGAAACTCGTTCAGCAGCTGGATGACACTCTGAGAGCCCAATTCGCCACCGCAACTCTGATCAACCTAAACAATTTGCGTAAGCGAGCCCAAGAGAAGGAAGAGGCGATCGACGCCGGGAATTTCGATGAAGCGGCGTCACTGCGGCAGGCAGAGGTGGTGCACGCTGAGACAATCGGTACTGACGTCACGCTGGATGTCGATGGTGTCCAGAGGTTGTGCGATCAGATCCTCGACGCGGCCAGGAACGACCTTCGCGGTAAATAGTAGACGGGACTTCCAATCAACTAGGCGATGGCACTTGTAATGGCAACCCAACACTCGGCATTCTGGCTGCCGTCGCAGTGCACGTACCGGTCCAGGCACCGTAGGCGTTCCGTCAAGTACACGGCGTCGGAGTGCCTACCGAACCCAAGGACCTTGACAAGCAACAACTAAGTCAGCGAAGTAGTTTCGCGGAGGAGAGCCAGGCAAGCATCCCGATCGCTGAGGGCCGCCGCAGTAGCATTCCAGGGTGAGTTTCGAGGTGCCTCACGAGGCCTACAACCGCTACATGGGCCGCTACGCCGAGCCTCTCGCCGAGGTCTTCGCGGCATTCGCCGGTGTCGATGCGGGCGACAAGGTGCTCGATGTCGGTTGTGGGCCAGGTGCGCTGACGGCGCAATTGCTGTCGATTGGCGCCGAGGTCACGGCGATCGACCCTTCGCCACCGTTCATCGAGGCCATCCGCACGCGCTTTCCGAAACTTGACGCGATTCAGGGAACCGCGGAGGGATTACCTTACGGCACAGCCTCTTTCGATGCCGCATTAGCGCAATTGGTGGTGCATTTCATGAGCGATCCCGTAGCCGGTATCCAGCAGATGGCGCGCGTCACGCGGCGCGGTGGTGTCGTGGCCGCATGCGTCTGGGATGGGCCGACGGGCGCACTGGCGCCGTTCTGGGATGCGGTTCATGTGATCGACCCCGACGCGGAAGACGAAGCGCTGCTCTCCGGCGCACACCGCGGCCACTTGACCGAGCTGTTCGAGGCTGCCGGCCTGCGCGATGTGACGGAAGGCCGGATTGCCGTCAACATCGTGCACCCGACCTTCGAGGAGTGGTGGGAGCCGTACACATTCGGCGTCGGTCCCGCCGGGGATTACGTCAAGCACCTCGACGACGACGATCGCGCGCGTGTCGAGTCAGTGGCTCGCGAACGTCTGGGCAACGGACCGTTGACCGTCGCCGCCACGGCGTGGGCCGCCCGCGGAACCGTTTAGCGGGTCAACGGTCGCGCGGCTCGGCGAACGAGATCGCCAAGATCAATGCGAGCAAGCTGAAGATGGCCAAGGCCGAGAGCAGATCGCCGTACTGGAACGGGTAGAGCTCCCCGTCGATCGACAGCACCAGCACAGTCTCGATCACGCCGAACACGACGAAGAACGCACCGAAGAGGCCCCGGGAGATCCTGCGATGCAGGGCTGTCCGGCGCGACTCCACCATCAGCGTCAACAGGAGCAGCGGAAGGATCTGCGACAGTGCGGCAGCCGTCGAGCCGTCCATCACGACGACCTTGAGGTGGTCCGATCCGCCCATAGCTGGGCCACGCTAGCAGGTGGCAGGCCTTCACCTCGACCACTTTTCCTACTACATTATGTAGTAGGAAAAGTGGAGGGGCCACGATGCGGTGGCGCGGTGTCAGTCATGTCGAGTTCGCCGTTCTGAACTATGACGATTCGATCGCGTTCTACGACGCGCTCTTCGGGTGGCTCGGATACAGCAGCTTTTCGTCGATGAACATGGAGTACCAGTCCGTCTATTACATGACGCGCCATGGGAACCCGCACAGTTATATCGGCATTCAGCCAGCGCGCACCGGAAGAAAGTTGACCCACAGCGATCAGGCTGTCGGCATCAACCACATTGCGCTATGGGCCCGCAGCAGGAGCGAGGTTGACCAGTTCCACCGCGAATTCCTCATCAGCCGTGACATTCTCGTCACCGACGAACCGAAGGATTACCCGCAGTACTGGCCCGGATATTACGCGGTGTTCTTCGACGACCCGATCAACGGCATCCATTGGGAGCTCGCGTGGGTGCCGAAAATACCCAGCCCACAGCAGATTTGGTCGTTCTATCGCGCGATTCGTGCCTTCGCCAATTCCCGATCCGACCTCGCCGCAACCGTACCGGGTGTCATGTTGCAGGCGAGGCGGATACTGCCGTCGCGGTAGCCGTCAGTCGGCCACCAGAAGCTGGCTGATCTCGGCCTGCCGCAACAGGAAGCCCCGTTCGTCGAGCTTCTTGCGTCGCATCCAGCTCGTTACTTCGGTGTTGCACTTGCTGGTGTTGCACGAGCGGCAGCACGGTACGACATTGTCGACCGCGTAACGGCCTCCCCGCGAGATCGGCAACACGCAATCCTTCTGCAGCGGTGTGCCTTTGGCTCCGCAGTAGGCGCACCCGCCCCACGCCGACTTCAGCTCTCCCCATTGAGCCTCGGTGAGCTCGTGGACTTTCGTGGCCAACCGCCGCCGGCG
>LZSH01000178.1 GCA_001665255.1 Mycobacteriaceae bacterium 1482268.1
CGCCCAGACACGATGACGGTCGGGCAGGCGGTCACGTGTGCCCGCCGCATGTCACCGTTTCGGCCCGCCGCCACATCCACCGGGAGGGATCGTATCCCGCCCACGTGCGGCTGGCCGGAGTTGATGGGCATCGACGACATTTGCCAGATCGATGTGGCGACGGGCTGGCGTGGCGCGCGGCGCGCGGAGCAGGTGTTGCGCGTGCCCATCGGCATTTCCGAGCAGGGCGATGCGGTCGAACTCGACATCAAGGAGGCAGCCGCCGGCGGCATGGGACCGCACGGGTTATGCGTCGGTGCAACGGGTTCGGGAAAGTCGGAGTTCCTCCGAACGCTGACGTTGGGCATGATGGCCGCACATCCACCCGACACGCTGAACCTGGTCCTCGTCGACTTCAAAGGGGGTGCCACCTTCCTGGGGTTGGAGCGCGCTCCGCACGTGGCAGCGGTCATCACCAACCTGGCCGACGAAGCGCATCTGGTCGCGCGGATGAAGGATGCCCTGTCAGGGGAGGTCACGCGGCGGCAGGAACTGCTGAGGGCGGCAGGCAAGTTCGCCAACGTGGGGGAGTACGACCGCGCGCGCAGACGGGGCGCCGGGCTGACTCCGTTGCCGACATTGTTCATCGTGGTCGACGAATTCTCGGAGTTGCTCG
>LZSH01000179.1 GCA_001665255.1 Mycobacteriaceae bacterium 1482268.1
TGCGGGCTCGGGTGGGGCCGACGGCTCGTCGAGAACCGATGCGTCGACGATGCGGTCGAACCGGAACAGCCGCACGCCTTCTGCTGTCCGGCACCAGGCCTCCAGATAGCTGTGCTCGGCGACCAGCACGACGCGGATCGGGTCGACGATTCTGCTGGTCAGCATGTCATGGGAGGCCGAGTAGTACTCGATAGACAGCGCCCGGCTGCCGCGCACCGCCTCGCGCACGGCCGCGGCCGCCTGGCTTTCCACCGGTGCGGGCTCGTCGACCGCGGTTTCGGCGCCGTGAACGACGGTGCCCGCGGCGGATTCGATCTTGGCGATCGCGCTGCGGGCGGCCTCGGGGTCGACCATCCCCGGCACGTCGACCAGGGCCCGCAGCGCCACCAACACACCGGTGGCTTCCGGCGAGGTCAGCCGTAGCGGATGGTCGATACCCGCCGAGAAGGTGACCTCGATGGTGTCGCCGGAAAACTCGAAGTCGATCAGGTCGCCCGGCCCGTAGCCCGGCAGGCCGCACATCCACAGCTGGTTGAGGTCGTCACGCAGCTGCTTCTCGGTGACACCGAGATCCGATGCCGCTTCGGTGTAGGTGATTTTCGGGTTGGCCTGGAAGTACGGCACCATGTTGAGCAGCCGAACGAGCCGCTCGGAAACGGGACTCACGATGTGACTCCGGCCTGTGCGCGCAACCGGTCGAGCACCTCGTCGCGGAGTGACTGCGGTTCGAGCACCACGGCGTCGGCGCCGTAGCTCGCGATCTCGCGGGCCAGCCGGTCCGACATCCCGATGTCGACGCTGATCTCCTCGCCGGCGCGGCCGTCGAGCACCCGCTGCCCCAGCACGTTCGCGAGCCGGCGCAGTGCGGTGGCGCGACCGTCGGCGACCCATACTTTTGCCTGCGTTCCGGTCGGCGTCTCGCCGGTGACCTTGTGGACGATGTCGCGGAGGTTCACGCCGTCGGGAGGCTTGACCGCACCGGTCGGGCCGATGGCCTTCACATCCGCGCCGATGCGCGACAGCCGGAATGTTCGGGTGGCATTGCGGTCGCGGTCGTGGCCGACGAGATACCAACGCCCCCGATCGGTGACCACACCCCACGGTTCGACCGTGCGCGTCGTGTACGGCTCGCTGCGGGTGGGCCGGTGCGGGAATTGGACAGCCTGGCCAGAGTTGATGGCGGACAACAGGATTCCCAGCACTTCTTCGGATCCCCTGATGCCGGGCATTCCGGCCGTCGAGGTGATGGCGATGCCTGCGTCGCCAGCGTCCACATCGACGCCGGCTGCGCGCAGCTTGAGCAGGGCGCCCTGCGTGGCGGTGATCAGTTCCGGCGATTCCCAGAGTTGCGTGGCAACGGCGACGGCGGCGGCTTCGTCAGCGGTCAGGTCGACGGCGGGCAGCGCATAGGCCTCGCGGTTGATGCGGTATCCCTCGGTTGGATCGAACTGGGAGATGCGGCCGGTCTCCAGCGGGATGCCGAGGTCGCGCAGTTCGTTCTTGTCGCGCTCGAACATCCGTGAGAACGCCTCGTCGCTGGGGCTGTCCGCGTAGCCGTAGACGGTCTCCCGTATCCGCTCTGCGCTGATGAAAGTGCGGGTGGACAACAGCGCGATGACCAGGTTCATCAGCCGCTCGACTTTAGAGATCCCCACGGGTTCACAGCTTAGGGCGTCGGCGGACGGCAGCGAGCGCCCGTACGCCCGTCATCGGAATGCTCGAAACTGCGGGCAGATCGTGAATTCCAGCGAGATTGCGATCTGTCTGCAGTTTCGGGAGAAGGACAAGCGCTACATGCTGGCGATGAGCCGCTTTACCCGCTCGTCGACGGACCGGAACGGGTCCTTGCACAGCACGGTGCGCTGCGCCTGGTCGTTGAGCTTGAGGTGGACCCAGTCGACGGTGAAGTCTCGGCCGGCTTCCTGTGCGGCGCTGATGAATTCGCCGCGCAGCTTGGCTCGAGTGGTCTGCGGCGGGGTGTTTACCGCGTCCTCGATCTCCTCGTCTGTGGTGACCCGCGCGGCCAGCCCCTTGCGCTGCAGCAGGTCGAACACACCCCGGCCCCGCTTGATGTCGTGATAGGCCAGGTCGAGCTGGCTGATCTTCGGATCCGACAACTCCATGTTGTAGCGGTCCTGATAACGCTGGAAGAGCTTGCGCTTGATCACCCAGTCGATCTCGGTGTCGACCTTGGCGAAGTCCTGGCTCTCGACCGCATCGAGTTGGCGTCCCCATAGGTCGACGACCTGCTCGATCTGCGGGTTGGGCTCACGGGTCTGCAGGTGCTCGACGGCCCGCGAGTGGTATTCGCGCTGGATGTCCAGCGCGCTGGCCTGCCGCCCGCCGGCCAGCCGCACCGGGCGTCGACCGGTCAGGTCATGGCTGACCTCGCGGATCGCCCGGATCGGGTTGTCCAGCGAGAAGTCGCGGAACGCTACACCGGACTCGATCATCTCCAGCACCAGCGCCGCGGTCCCCACCTTGAGCATCGTGGTTGTCTCGCTCATGTTGGAGTCGCCGACGATGACGTGCAGGCGCCGGTACTTCTCGGCGTCGGCGTGCGGTTCGTCGCGGGTGTTGATGATCGGGCGGCTGCGGGTGGTCGCCGACGACACGCCTTCCCAGATGTGCTCGGCGCGCTGGCTCAGGCAGAAGGTGGCGGCCTTGGGCGTCTGCAGCACCTTGCCCGCGCCGCAGATGAGCTGGCGGGTGACCAGAAACGGCAGCAGGACGTCGGAAATGCGGGAGAACTCGCCCGCCCGCACGATCAGGTAGTTCTCGTGGCAGCCGTACGAGTTGCCCGCCGAGTCGGTGTTGTTCTTGAACAGGTAGATGTCGCCGCCGATGCCCTCGTCGGCCAGCCGCTGCTCGGCGTCGATCAGCAGATCCTCGAGGACCCGCTCGCCCGCGCGATCGTGGGTGACCAGTTGTATGAGGCTGTCGCACTCGGCCGTCGCGTACTCCGGATGGCTGCCGACGTCGAGGTACAACCGGGCGCCGTTGCGGAGGAAGACGTTGGAGCTGCGGCCCCACGACACCACCCGCCGGAACAAATAGCGCGCTACCTCGTCAGGACTCAATCGACGATGTCCGTGAAAGGTGCAGGTAACACCGAATTCGGTCTCGATGCCCATGATCCGCCGCTGCACCTCATCGAGCTTACGGGGTGGTCGGGACTCGCGGTGCGTCTGCCGCGCCGATCGGCGAGGTTGACATGCTTGACATCGGGAGGTCCGCCCGTAACGTCGCGCCCCCGCCCGCCCAAGCCTGTGGATAACGTCAGCGCCGCGGCGCGGCGGTCTGCGAGCATGAGGCATGGGGGGAAACACCGAAGTCGATCTGAGCGCGCTGCGCGCAGTCGCCGACCACGTCACCGAAGCGGCGGACACGATCGCCGAATTGCACTGGCCGAGCATGCCGGTCGTCCAATTGAAAGGTTCGGCCGTCGGCAGCGTGCCCGCCGCCGATCTCATCGCCGCGAAGCTCGCCGACGTCATCGCGAATATGCGCGGGTGGGCCGTGGCGGCGCGGATGGCGGCCGACGCCTTCGAACAGGCTGACGGCCGCAGCGCCGACCGTTTCCCTCCCCGATGACCCGGCCGACGGTCGCGCAGGCCGAGGCATGGCGGCCCGACGCGCTGCTGCAGACCGCCGACGAATGGGACAGCGCCGCAACCGATTCGCAGACCCGGGTCGACGCCGTCGTGCGTGCTATCGACGGCAGCAAGCGTTTCTGGACGGGATCGGCCGCCGACGCGGCGCGCGAGCACGGCGGCACGATCGCCTCGTCGGGCGGAGTGGTGACGCGCTGCCTGATCGCTGCCGCCGTTGCGGCGCGTGACGGCGCCGCGCAGATGACGACAGCCCGCGACGAGGTGCTGGCCCTCGTGTCAACCGCACGCAGCCAGGGCTTTGCGGTCGCCGACGACGGTGCCGTCACCGGAGGTGACCCGTCGCGCCCGCTGGTGTCGCTGGCGGGAGGCAGCGCAGCTGTGACCGCCGGTCTACTGACCACCCAGATCGTCGACGCCCTCGATCGCCTCGGTGCGGCGGACGCCGACACCGCGCACGACATCACCGAGGCACTGAACCCGGCGCGCGCGCCGAAATCCGAGACTGTTGCTGCCGGGACGGGTCCGATTCCGCTCGCCGACGTCGTCGCGGGCTGGTCGGCGATCGGCCAGGACCGCATCGCGAAGCAGATCGCCGCCATGACGCCCGACCAACGTCAAAGCCTGATCGACGACTTTCCCAAGCACGTCGGTAACACCGACGGAGTGCCATGGGACATGCGGGTCGCGGCCAACCGGGCGAACATCGCCCAGGCGATCGCCGATGAACGCCGCCAGAACGGGCCGGGGTCGCAGACCCGCATCGCGTTCTACCAGGGTCTGCTCGCCGAAGTCGACGACCCCGCGCGCAGCGGCAGGCGCATCGATCGCCAGATTCTGGCGTTCGATCCCGATCGAGCCTCGTTGATCGAACTCAACGGCAATCTGGCCGCCGCCAAGAGCGTCGCCGTCATGGTGCCCGGGATGAACACCACCATCGAGGGCTCGGCGGCCAACACCAAGACCGCCCGGCGGTTCGTGTCGGCCACGCGCGGCGAAGTTGCGGCCATCACCTACCTCGGTGGCCCGTTCCCGCGCGGCGACACCATCCCCGAGGGCGTTGTCGACGCGGCCGATCCCCGCTACGCCCTGCACATGGCGCCGCGCCTGGTGGCGTTCAGCGAGGACGTGGACCGCGCCGTCGACGCCACCGGCAGGAACATTCCGGTGACTTATGTGGGCCACTCGTACGGCGGTTCCATCCTCGGCACAGCTGAGGTGTTCGGTCTGACGGCCGACCGCACGCTGTACCTCGCGGCTGCGGGAGCCGGCGTCGGCGTCGACGATCCGTCCGACTGGCACAACCGCAATCCGGACGTGTTGCGATTCTCGATGACTGCACCCGGCGACCTCATCGGTCTCGTACAGGGCAGCCCGACCAGCCCGCACGGCGCCGATCCCGATACCATGGCGGGCGTAATTCACTTGGCGCCAGGTGATTACGACGACGGTCGGCCGATGGCCGGGCCGCAGGCGCACACCGACATCGTCAACGCGCCATCGGATTCCTGGCGCAACATCCTGGCGGTGATCACAGGTGATTCGCCAACTCTGCACAAAGCGGGATGACGGTTGGCACAATCTGAGCAATGTCGTCCCGCAGCAGCCCGGTCGACGGGTTTCGGCTGACGTTCGACCGGCACGGCACGGCCGGCGCACCCGCAGTGGTGTTGCTACACGGGTGGCCGGGCAACCGTCACGACTACCGCCGCGTCGTCCCACTGCTGGCCGACGCCGCCGACGTGATCGTGCCCGATCTGCGCGGCTTCGGCGGTTCGGATAAGCATGCCGTCGACGTGCGTCACTTCTACAGCGCCAGTGCGCAGGCCGCCAGCGTCGTGGGGCTCATCAACGAGTTGGGCCTGACGGGTGTCGTGCTCGTCGGATACGACATCGGCAGCCGCGTCGCGCAGAGCGTCGCGCGGATGTATCCCGAACTGGCCACGGCGCTGGTGTTGTCCCCGCCGCTGCCCGGCGCAGGCACCCGCGTACTCAATCCCCACGCCCAGCGGGAGTACTGGTACCAGGCGTTTCATCAACTGGCGCTCGCAGAGGGGCTGATCGACGGCAACCTCGACACCGTGCGCGAGTATCTACGCCACTTCTGGACCCACTGGTCAGGGCCGAATTTCGTTCTGCCAGAAGATGATCTGGAGAAGCTGGCCTCCGACTACGCGCTACCGGGTGCTTTCACCGCGTCGATCGCCTGGTATCGAGCCGGCGCGGGCACGGTCGCGCAGTCGCTCACCGAGCCGCCGCCCGATCGCGCCATCAAGATTCACGCGTCGACGGATGTGCTACTGCCGCAGCATGATCCATTGTTCCCGAGCGAGTGGGCCGACCGACTGGACGGCTACTTCGTCGATGCCAGGCCGCGTCGTGTCGATGGCGTCGGGCACTTCACCCCGCTGGAATGCCCGCAGGAGTTGGCCGACGTCATCCTCGATCGCGTTCGTTCCAGCCAAGACGCCGGCTGATGGTCTCGGCGATCACTCCGAGCTGGGTGCGTCCTCGGGCAGTAACGCCTCGAGCGCCGACCCCGTGATCCGGCGAAACGCCCGCCGCGGGCGGTTCGCGTCGAGGATCGCGACCTCGAGCGTCTCGGGGCCGAGCGTGCGGCTGTCGGAACCATTGCCACCGGCTGTGAGGGCGTCGATCGCGATCGTCACCGCCTCGGACAGGCTCGTGTTCTCGGCATAAGACTCGTTGAGCTTCTCGATGATCGGCTCCGTCGTGCCGCCCATCACCACGAAGTGCGGTTCGTCGGCGATCGAGCCGTCATAGGTGATGCGGTAGAGCTCCGGCGCCTTCGTCTCGCCGAAGTGCGCGACCTCGGCGACGCACAGCTCAACCTCGTAGGGCTTGGCCTGCTCGGTGAAAATCGTGCCGAGCGTCTGCGCATAGATGTTCGCGAGCTGACGGCCGGTGACGTCGCGTCGGGCATAGGCATAACCGCGGGTATCCGCGTACTGGATGCCGCCGCGCCGCAAGTTGTCGAACTCGTTGAACCGGCCGACCGCCGCGAAGCCGACGCGGTCGTAGAGCTCGCTGACCTTCTGCAGCGACCGCGACGGGTTCTCCGCGACGAACAGCACACCGTCGGCGTATGCCAGTACCACGACGCTGCGGCCCCTGGCAATGCCTTTGCGCGCGAGCTCCGAACGCTCACGCATCGCCTGCTCAGGCGAGATGAAATATGGAAAGCTCACGAATCTCCCCGCGCATCCGTCGACCGGTGGGCCGCATCAGGGCCGAAAGTGTCTGCCCGCGAACGATTTTCGATGACCTGCCGGGCGAAGTCGGCGATGCGCTGCTCGGGCACTTCTTCGGCACCGTCGACGCCGATGATGACTGCCGTCGGGTAGATACCCCGCACCAGGTCCGGGCCGCCGGTCGCAGAGTCGTCGTCGGCGGCGTCGTAGAGCGCCTCGACGGCTACCCGCAGCGCCGAATCAGCATCGGTGACCTGCGAATACAGCTTCTTCATCGATGACTTGGCGAAGATCGACCCGGAACCGACCGACTGGTAGCCCTCGTCCTCGAAATTCCAGCCGCCCGCCGCGTCGAACGAGACGATCCGGCCCGCCGCTTCGGGATTGGGATCATCGAGATCGAATCCAGCCAACAACGGCAGCGCGACAAACCCCTGCAGGGCAGCGCCGAGGTTGCCACGGACCATCGTGGCCAACCGATTCACCTTGCCCGCGAAGGTCAGCGCGACGCCCTCGAGCTTTTCGTAGTGCTCGAGTTCGACGGCGTAGAGGCGGGCGAACTCGACAGCGATCGCCGCGGTGCCCGCGATGCCCGTCGCCGTGTAGTCATCGGTGATGTAGACCTTCTGCACGTCGCGGCCGGCGATCATGTTGCCCTGCGTCGAGCGACGGTCACCCGCCATCACCACGCCGCCGGGATATTTCAGCGCGACGATCGTGGTGCCGTGCGGCAGCGCGTCGCCGGGACCGGCCGGCTGGGCGGTTGCCCGGTTCACGGGTAAAAGTTCGGGCGCCTGGCGGCGCAACAGTTCAGAAAACGATGACAGGTCCACAGGTACGGACGGGGCTCCAGGAAGCGGTGACGGGAAGGACAGCTGATCGCGGTGCGTCCAGCTCACTGTCCACCCTTCTGGACGTATGCGCGCACGAAGTCTTCGGCGTTCTCTTCGAGAACGTCGTCGATCTCGTCGAGCAGATCGTCGGTCTCCTCGGTCAGCTTTTCGCGACGCTCCTGCCCGGCGGCCGTGCTGCCGGTGAGGTCGTCGTCCTCGCCGCCACCACCGCCACGCTTGGTCTGCTCCTGAGCCATCGCTGCCTCCTGCATCGACTGAAACACGGGCTGGCGGAGCCGTGAAGCCGCCCGCCGTTACTCCACCCTACCGTTCGGCGGCCGAATTGCCTGGGATAGCGCCGCTAATTGGTGAGCTGCTCTACCAATTCGGCGGCGCTGTCCACGGAGTCCAGCAACGCCCCGACATGCGCTTTGCTGCCCCGCAGAGGCTCCAGGGTGGGGATCCGGACCAGCGAATCACCGCCGAGGTCGAAGATCACCGAGTCCCAGCTGGCGGCGGCGATATCCGCACCGAACCGGCGCAGGCACTCCCCGCGGAAGTACGCGCGGGTGTCAGTCGGTGGGTTGTCGACGGCGTCGCGGACCTGCTGTTCGGTGATCAGGCGCTTCATCGATCCGCGCGCGACGAGCCGGTTGTAGAGGCCCTTGTCGAGGCGGACATCGGAGTACTGCAGATCGACCAGGTGCAGCCGCGGCGCCGACCAGTTCAGGTTCTCCCGGTTGCGGAAGCCTTCGAGCAGGCGGAGTTTCGCGGGCCAGTCCAGAATCTCGGCGCATTCCATCGGATCCCGCTCGAGCAGATCCAGCACGTGTGCCCAGGTTTGTACGACGTCGGCGGCGCGCGGGTCGGGGTCGCGGCTGTCCACCAGCTTGGCCACCCGGTCGAGGTAAATCCGTTGCAGCGCAAGGCCGGTCAGCTCGCGTCCGTCGGCGAGCGCGACGGTGGCGCGCAGCGAGGGGTCGCGGCTGATGACGTGCACGGCGTGCACGGGCCGGGCCAGCGCCAGATCAGCGAGGTCCATGCCCTCTTCGATCAGGTCGAGCACCAGCGAGGTCGCGCCCAGCTTCAGATACGTCGACGTCTCGGCGAGGTTCGCGTCACCGATGATCACGTGCAGCCTGCGGTATTTGTCGGCATCGGCGTGCGGCTCGTCGCGCGTGTTGATGATGCCGCGCTTGAGCGTGGTCTCCAGGCCGACCTCGACCTCGATGTAGTCCGACCGCTGGGACAGTTGGAAGCCGGGTTCGTCGCCCGACGGGCCGATGCCGACCCGCCCGGAACCGGTGATCACCTGCCGGGACACCAGGAACGGCGTCAGGCCAGCTATGACGGCCGAGAACGGCGTCTGGCGGCTCATCAGGTAGTTCTCGTGCGAACCGTAGGAGGCGCCCTTACCGTCCACGTTGTTCTTGTAGAGCTGCAGCTTCGCCGCCCCCGGCACGCTGGCCACATGCCGCGCGGCGGCCTCCATCACCCGCTCGCCCGCCTTGTCCCAGATGACGGCGTCCAGCGGGTCGGTGCACTCGGGCGCCGAATACTCCGGGTGGGCATGGTCGACGTACAGTCGGGCGCCGTTGGTCAGGATCATGTTGGCCGCACCGACCTCGTCGGCATCCACCACCGGCGGCGGACCCGCCGACCGGCTCAGGTCGAAACCGCGCGCGTCGCGCAGCGGCGATTCCACCTCGTAGTCCCACCGGGTGCGCTTGGCGCGCTGGATGCCCGCGGCGGCGGCATACGCCAGCACTGCCTGCGTCGACGTCAGAATCGGATTTGCGGTCGGGTCAGTCGGCGACGAGATGCCGTACTCGACCTCCGTTCCGATAATCCGTTGCATACGACCAGCCTAGGTGACGGCGCACAGTAGCCTGCGACCGTGCCTTCCGAGCGCAGCACCAAGTCACTGGAGGTCGCCCAACGTCGGGCCGCCGACAGGTGGTTCCTCGAACGCGGCCTGCCCACCGTGCTCCGGCCGGGAGCGCTGGTGCGGCGGCTGTGGCCGCGGTCGGCGCCCGCGTTGGCGGCGTTCGCGGTGTTCATGCTCAATTCCGTCCTCGTGGTGCAGATCACCGGCAAGCACACGATCGACATCGACGGTCAGCCCACCCGCACGGAGTGGTTCATCCTGGGACTGGTCGTCCTGGTGCTTCCGGTGGCCGCGGCGGTCGGTTGGTGTGTCTCGCGGATCCGCAGCATCCGCGCCCGCACGACAGTGGCATTCGTGTCGCTGGCCGCGGCGATCGTCGGCGGCATCGTCGGCGGCCCCAGTGAGGAGATCCTCGCCAACCTCGTGTTCGAGGCCATCGTGATCGTCATCGGCCTGGCCCTCACCGCATGCGGCGTCGGCTCCATCCTCGGCTGGGGGCTGCGCACCGCCGTCGAGAACCTCTCCTTGATCGGCGCGCTGTTCGTCCGTGCGCTGCCGGTTGTGCTGCTGACCGTCCTCGTCTTCTTCAATACCTACGTCTGGCTGATGGCGTCGATCGTCAGCCGGCCGCGGCTGTGGCTGGCGTTGGTGTTCCTCGGTGTGATCGCAGGCGCCTTCATCACGTCGGCGACGGTGGATCGGGTGCGGCCCATGCTGTCGGGATCGCAGCTCGGCGCCGACGATGACGCCCGGCTGCTCGGGACACCGTTCGAGACGATGCCCGAACCCGCAGAGGTCAAGCCGTTGTCGCGGGCGGAACGCACCAATGTCGTGTTCGTGCTTGCCACCTCGCAGGTCCTCCAGGTGGGGCTTGTGGCGTTCGTCGCGGCGCTGATCTTCTTCGTCCTCGGCTTGATTCTTCTGAGCCCAGAGTTGTTGGCGCAGTGGACCCGTAACGGATCGAGTGACGGGGAGTTTCTGGGCATGACATTGCCGGTCCCCCAGTCGCTGATCCAGACCACCATGTTCCTGGCGGCACTGACCTTCATGTACGTCAGTGCCCGGGCGGTGGGCGACGCGGACTATCGAACCCGGTTCATCGAGCCCTTGATCGACGACCTGCGCCTGACGCTGGTTGCGCGTGGCCGTTATCGGGCGGCTATATCTGCGCGCACGCGCGCTTAGCGTTGGTCGGCGCACAATGTCTGCCGTGCCGCAAATGCGAGAGGTGCATCAGTGGTTCCTGCATCGCGGGCTGCCGCTCGTGCTGACCCGACGTGTGCGGTCGCGAGCGTTGATCGAGCGGTCGGCGCCGGTGGTCAGCGGCGTCGGCGCGATCATCTCGATGACGATGATGCTGGCCGAGCTCACCGGTGGCGAGCCCGACTACGGCAACGTGATTCGGCTGGGGGTGCTGACCCTGCTGTTGATCGCAGCCCCGGTCACGTTGTATCTGCTGCATCAATCCGGCACGGCGCTGGGTAAGGCGGGGCGACGCTCGGCCGCGTTGGTGGTGATGGCCCTGTTCGTATTCGGACTTCCATTCGCCGACAGCGGATTCTCGGGCATCGCCGCCGCGGAAGCCTCCGGTTTCGCGATCGTCGCGGCGGTTGTCGTGTGGCTGACTTACCTCGGCTTCGGGTCGATCGTGCTGTGGGCGTTCCGGTACGCGCTCGTGCAATTCGGTGCCCTCGGCACGCTGATGAGCCGCGCGCTGCCGCTGCTGATGCTGACCGTCGTCGTGTACTTCACCGGCGAGCTGTGGCAGCTGGCCGCCCGCATGACGCGTCAACGGCTTTGGCAGACAATCGGATTCCTGGCTGTTGTGGCAATCGTGTTCATGGTCACCACGATTCGAGACGAAGTCCGCGCACTGCGTGACGACCGCGCCGAGCAGCACGAGCCAGCCCGGCTTTTGGCGGGCACACCGCTGGAGATCGAAGCGGGTCACCAGCCGGCGCGGACTACCCTGTCGCTTGCCGAACAGGTCAACGTCGTCGCGGTGATGGTGGTGTCCCAGGCGATCCAAGTGGTGTTCTTCACCACCGGCCTGTTCGCGTTCTTTCTGGCCTTGGGCATCATCGCGATTCCCGACGACGTGACCGTGCTGTGGTCTGCCGAAGAGAGCTGTCCCGTCGGCGAACCACCTTGTGCGGGAACGTGGTTCGGCGTTCACATTCCGATACCGCAGACCGTCGTGCATACGTCGCTGTTCGTCGCGGTGCTCTCCGGGTTGTACTTCACGGTGAGCACCAGCGTCGATCCGCTGTATCGGCAGCGCTTCTTCGACCCGCTCGTCTCCGACGTGGCAACCAGCCTTGCCGGCCGCGACGCCTACCTCGAGATGGAGTACAGCCAACCCTTCTCCGCGAGCTGGGGGCATCTCCCCGCGAGCTGGGGGCACCTCCCCGCGAGCGTGCGTGT
>LZSH01000180.1 GCA_001665255.1 Mycobacteriaceae bacterium 1482268.1
CCGCGATGCCATTGGCGCCCGAGGTGTGCGCCACGATGGTTCCCGGTCGCACTGATCGGGTGGCCGCCAGGCCGGACACCACCGAGGCCAGTTCGGCGTCGGGCACGGCGAGCAGAAGCAATTCGGCGCGGCCGGCGACCTCGTCGACTGGCAGCACTGCGGTGTCGGGCAGCCGACGCTCCGCGCGCTGGCGCGAGTCCCGCGATATCGCGCTGCACGCCACCACCACGTGATCAGCCCGCTCCAGCGCCACGCCAAGAGCGGTCCCGACCCGACCGGCCGAGACGATTCCGACCGAGAGCCGAGCAGGGCGCATCGGTCCGTCGTGGGGAGCCCAAGGGGACTGCTCCATTGCAGCGAGCCTCGCAAAGATGTGTGTTTCGTTCCGGTCCTGCGTTGCGGGTACCGGACGGTCGATTAGAGATTAACTCACTCTTCGCGGCGTCGACGACGACCGCCGCCGCGCGAACCGACCTCGAATCGGGCCAGCAACTCCGCGACCGAGTACCCACCGGCCGCCTCCGCCTCGTCGGCACCGCGGTGACGTGGGGCGTTGCTGGCCGAGGGGGCAGGGGTCGCCTCGGGAGCCGGGGTCGTGGGCGGCGGCTCGGTTGTCGAGGGTGTGGCCAATGTCTCCTGCGACGGCGGTTGCGGTCGCCCGGGGTCACCGGCTTCCGGTGGTGCGGAATGGCGTCCCCGCGGGGGCGTCGCCATCTCGGGCTCAGGCGCGCGCCGCCTGCCGACGTACTCGCCTGAGGAGCCGTTCTGCGCCGACGACGGGGTCCAGTTGCTACCCGGCGCTCCGGCCGGGATCCACTGCCCGTCCGCTGGGGCCGGCTGCCAGCCCGACGCGGCGGCCTGTCTGGCGGCCTCTTCCTCTGCGGCGCGCTGGGCGGCTTCGCGCTGCTCGGCAATGGCGCGTTCGTGAGCCGCCCGGCGCTCCTCGGCTGCACGCTCTTCTGCCGCGAGCTCTTCTGCTGCCCTCTGCTCGGCGGCGCGTCGTCCGGCTGCAGCGCGCTGCTCGGCGGCCCGGGCTTCCGCTGCAGCCCGCTGTTCGGCGGCGGCGCGCTCCTCGGCCGCGCGGTGGTCGGCGGCCCGTTGCTCAGCCGTCACGTCCGACGGTCTGCGGTGGGCGCCGCCGAACGACGATGTCGGTGACCATTCGTCTTCCGGCGCATGGGGTTCAGCGGAGACGTCGATGATGGGATTCTCTTCGGTGCGGTCGTTGGGGCTGTCGGGGGTGTCGAGCCTGCTGCTGGTCACGCGGCCGGGACGCGCCGGCCCGTGCTCGGTCTCCAGGGCGGGGCGCTCACTCAGGTCTGCGTCGAAGATGTACTCGAGGTTGGCCCGAAGGGCGGCGAGTTCGGCGCGCAGCGCGGCCACCTCGTCGGCTGCCTGCGCCCGTATCTCGCTGGCGAGTTCGCGGCGCAGCTCGGATTCGACCGTCAGCTCGTATTCACGTCGCGCCGAGATTTCGCGGTCGAGCTGCAAGTCGTAGACGAGCTTGAGATCCCGAGCCTTCGCCGCATCGATATCGCTCTGCCGCCGATAGATGACTGACACAAACGCGGCCACAACGGCCGCCCACAACGCGAGGATGACCGCCAGCTTGAGCAATTCCACCCGGTTGGTGAACACGAGCGCCGAGCTCGCCAGTATTGCTAAGACCAGCAACACTGTCAGCAACACCCAACCCGGCCTGCGACCTCTGCGCCGCGGCCGGGGCCCACGGGTCAGATCGGTCATGGGGCGACTGTACCCGCCACAGGTCACCGCGCGTGTCGTGCATCTCGGCGATTCGCGACGGGCTATTGTCGCGCAGCTACTCCGTGGCCCCTTCGCCGTTCTCCGGCGGCTCTTGGGGGGACTTGCAGCAATGTTGAAGCCATAGCGCGGCGACCAACAGCGCAAGCGCGCTGATCGCGGCGACGACGGCCCCGGCGGTGTCTTCCCCTGCCACGCGCAGTGATTCGCGCCGTGGCAACAGATAGACCACGACCCCGGCCCACCACCCGAGCACGAGCGCCCCGACCCAGGCGGAGGCCTTCGCGATCGTGACCGACCGGGCGACCGCCAGCGGATGCAGCCAACCCGGCCCGTCGC
>LZSH01000181.1 GCA_001665255.1 Mycobacteriaceae bacterium 1482268.1
GAGATCCAGCGGGAAGTCGGCATCACCTTCGTCATCGTCACCCACGACCAGGATGAGGCGCTGACCCTGTGCGACCGGCTCGCGGTGTTCAACAACGGCCGCATCGAGCAGGTCGGTGCGGCGCCTGACGTCTACGAGAACCCCGCGAACCGATTCGTCGCCGATTTCGTCGGAACCTCCAACGTGCTCGACGGTTCGGCGGCGGAAGCTCTTGTCGGCAGGCGGGGCACATTCGTCGTGCGACCGGAACGCATCGGGGTCTTCGCACCGGGAACCGATTCGGTCTCGGGGGTGCAGACGGTCGACGCGACGGTGCTCGAAGTCATCTACGCCGGACCCACCACGAAGATCGCCGCGACCACTGCACAGGGCGCCACGTTGACCGCCACTGTCCTCACGGCCAGCACCTGGTTACCGCCGGACCTGCAACACGGCACCCCAATCACGTTGGCGTGGCCCGAAAAAGCCGTTCATCAGCTGTCAATCGAGGAGTAGCCATGAAAGCGGTCCGAATGGGCCTCGTCCTCGGCGCATGCGCCGCCCTGATCGTCGCGTGCTCGGGTTCGGACCAGTCCGGCGGAACAGGCGAGTCGCCGCCGAAGTCGAAGCCGCTCAGCGCGGTCGGCGACGGCGAAGGCGAGCTCAACCTGATCGCATGGGCCGGGTATGCAGAGGACGGCTCGAACGACAAAGCCGTTGACTGGGTTACACCGTTCGAGAAGACGACCGGCTGTCAGGTGAACGTCAAGCTGGGCAACACATCTGACGAGATGGTCCAGTTGATGCGGACCGGCCAGTACGACGGCGTCTCGGCGTCCGGGGATGCGACGCTGCGACTGATCTACGCCGGCGATGTCGCGCCGGTGAACACGGATCTGGTGCCCAATTACGCAACGATCTCCGACTTTCTCAAGAACAAGCCGTGGAACTACGTCGACGGCCAGATGTACGGCGTACCCCACGGCTGGGGCGCCAACCTGTTGATGTACAACCTCGACGTCGTGCGCGACGCACCGAACTCCTGGGGTGCGGTGTTCGACGGCGCGGACAAGTACAAGGGCAAGGTGACCGCGTACGACTCCCCCATCTACATCGCCGATGCGGCGCTGTATCTGTCCAAGACCAAACCGGAGTTGGACATCGCGGATCCGTATTCGCTGACCTCTGAACAACTGGACGCCGCAGCCGATCTGCTCAAGAAGCAGAAGGAGAACATCGGCGAATACTGGTCGGACTACACCAAGGAAGTGCAGGCCTTCGAATCCGGCACGTCGGTGATCGGCACCACCTGGCAGGTGATCGCGAACCTGATCGGCACTGAGAACAAGGTTCAGGTCAACACCGTGCTGCCGAAGGAGGGTTCCACGGGTTGGTCCGACACCTGGATGATCTCGTCGAAGGCCGCACATCCGAACTGCATGTACAAGTGGATGAACTGGATCACCTCGCCGGAGGTCAACGCACAAGTCGCCGAATACTTCGGCGAGGCCCCAGCACAGACGAAGGCATGCGAGTACACCACCGAGAAGGACTTCTGCGACATCTTCCACGCAACCGACGCCGGCTATGCCGCCCAAATCCGTTACTGGACAACGCCGCAGAAGAAATGCGTCGACGGCAGTGGAGACAACTGCACGACCTACGACGAGTGGGTCACCAAGTGGCAGCAGATCAAGGGGTAACGATCCCGGTGTCCGTGCGGCGCCGGATCGCCCTGGCCTTCCTGCTGATCCCGCCGATGGCCTGGCTGGGGGTGGCCTATCTGGGATCGCTTGCGGTGCTTCTCGTCTCGGCGTTCTGGAGCACCAACAGCTTCACCGGCGCGGTCGTGCAGAAGTTCACCACTCACAATGTCGTGGCGGCGTTCACCGATACGGTGTTCCGTGTCACGACCCTGCGCACCATCGGCGTGGCGATTCTGGTAACCGCGCTCTGCATCGTTCTCGCCGTGCCGTTGGCGTTGTACATGGCCAAGGTGGCCTCCCCGCGCATGCG
>LZSH01000182.1 GCA_001665255.1 Mycobacteriaceae bacterium 1482268.1
CCCTCGTCGTCATCGCACCGGCGTGGTCGCGGCGATTGGTCAACCGTGGCTGGCCCAAACCGTTGGCCGACGCGGTGAGCGCCGCCGTCGCCGACACCGACAACGCGAAACCGACGTCGACGGCGAGCTCGGGGGCCGCGATCATCAGCGCGATGACTGTGCCGCACAGAGCCGGAATCGCTTGTCTGCGACGGTGTGTCACGAGGGCGAGCAGCGTGATGGCCGCCATCACTGCGGCACGCAGGACGCTGGCCGAGGGTTGCACGACGACCACGAACGCCACCAGCGCCGCTGCGGCGAGGCCGACGGCCAGCCTCGGGCCGACGAACGCCGCCGTCAGCAACACCGCGCCGCAGACGATCGTCACGTTCGCGCCCGATACGGCCGTCAGATGCGTGAGCCCGGACGTCCGGAACTGCGCGGTGGTGTCATTCGACAGGGCAGACGTGTCGCCGAGGATGAGCGCGGGCAGCATCGCCGCTTGATCGGCGGGCAGCACCGAGCGCGCCGCGGTCGCGAACGCCGTGCGTACTGCCTGACCGGCCTGCTGAATCGGCGCCGCGTCGCCGAGCGTCGCCTTTCCGGTGGCCGACAGCACCGCGATCGTGAGATCGCGCCGGGCGGGCCGGGAAATCCGCGCCGTGAACGCCGCCGGCTGGCCGGCAGCGAGCCCGGTGAATCCGGCCGTCGACGCGAAAACCACGACCCGGCCGGACATTTCGTCGGTGCCGACAACTTGTAGAGATCCGCGAAACATGAGCCGGCCGCCGCCGAGCGCGCGCGGCGTCTCGTCGGGTGTGACGATGACCGCAGCGGTGGCGCCGTATCGGCGGACGAGCGGATGGTCCCGGACCTGCTCGACGCGCAACAGCACTGCGACGGCGAAACCCAGCCCGATCAAGATGATCGCGACAACGCCTGCAGGCGTCATGACAACTCCGTCTCGCGACCGGCGGCGGCTACACCGCCATGCCGTTGCGCTCGCTGCGGCGACGCTCGCCGACAGTGTCAGGATGACACCGCTGGCCGACCACAAGATTCCCGCTGCCGTGACGCCCCAGCTTGTCAGCGACGCAGGTACCAGGCGAAGGTCGAGGCGGAGCTCGCGGCCGTCGACTGCGCTCACACATGGACCTGGGCACGTAGCTTCTCCAGCCGCGCGGGTCCGATTCCGTCGACCTCGGCGAGCTGATCGACGCTGGTGAACGAACCGTTGGCGGCACGCCAGGCAATGATGGCGGCGGCTGTCACCGGACCCACGCCAGGCAAGGTGTCGAGCTGGTCTTCCGTGGCGGTGTTCAAGTCGACCGAAGCCGTTGCAGCCGAGGTGTTTTCGGTGGCGCTCGGGTTGCCAGACGATGCGGATGGACTCGGCTCTGACGCTACCGAACTGCCCATGGCTGTTGGTTCGCCCGGCGGCGCGGCGATGCCGACGATGATCTGCTCGCCGTCGGCGACGCGGCGCGCCATATTCAGCCCAATCAGATCGGCTCCATCGAGGGTACCGCCCGCCGCGGCAAGCGCATCGGCGATACGTGCACCCGAGGACAGCGTCACCAGTCCCGGCTTGTGCACGAGGCCGACGACGCTGACGATGACGGGCCCCTGTGGTGCCGGTGCCCCGGGCGTCGGTGAGGCCGTCGAAACCATCTCCACCGGAGGCAATTTGGCCGATGCCACCGGCGGGGTCTTGTCGCGAAGCAGCGCGAACACGGTGACCAACACCGCCACCACCCCGATGGCTCCCAATGCGATGACACCCGCGCGGCCCGGGTCGGCGCGCACCGCCGCGAGCCACCCGGGTGTGTCAGCCGCATTGGCATCGGGCAGCCAGCGCGACAACGCGGCATCGGAGCTGGCGTCGTCGACGTTCGCGTCGGTTTCGACGTCGGACTCTCCGGCGAGCCTGCGGTGAAGCCGTTCGGCGGCCAGTTCGGTACCCATGTGCGCGACCGTAAGCGGGAAAGGCGACGCTTCTCGTCCATCGGGTTCGAGTGCGTGCCATCTGTGGAGCAAACCGGCACTGTTGATAATCCCGCGCCGTTCGCCCGCCGCATCGAACTATGGTCTTGGAACATGAGCAGACCCCTTCGGGTGATTCAGTGGACAACGGGAAATATCGGGAAGCGGTCGCTGCACGCCATCATCGGCAGATCCGACATGGAGCTGGTGGGTGTGTATGCGCACGGCGCCGACAAGGTCGGTGTCGATGCCGCCGAACTCGCGGGCTGGCCCGAGCCGACCGGCGTAACGGCCACCAACGACATCGAGGCATTGATCGCCCTCAAACCCGACGCGTGCTGCTACAACCCGCTGTGGCCCAACATCGACGAGCTGACCCGGATGTTGGAGTCCGGTGTCAACGTCTGCTCGAGTGCAGCCTGGATCACTGGCGGCAAGCAGTCCCCTGAGGATCTGGACCGCATCCGAAAGGCTTGCGAGAAGGGCAATTCGACGATTTTCGGCAGCGGCGCGCATCCGGGCATGACGAACATGGTCGGAATGGTGCTCAGCGGGTCGTGTGAGCGCGTCGACGAGATCCGGATCACCGAGTCGGTGGACTGTTCCACCTACGAGTCGGCGGGCACCCAGACTGCGATGGGTTTCTCGCAGGACCCGGATACCCCCGGTCTCGCCGAGAGCGTGCGACGCGAGAGCGAGGTCTTCGCGGAATCTGCAGCGATGATGGCCGACGCTATCGGGGCGAAGCTCGACCGGATGACGTTCGACGTCACGTTCACCGCGGCCACCGGCGATTCTGATCTGGGTTTCATGCAGATCCCGAAGGGCTCGGTAGGCGGGGTGATGGGATACCACCGCGGCTGGGTGGGCGAGAAGAACATTGTCAGCGTGGGATTCAACTGGATCATGGGCGACCACGTGACGCCGCCCAAGCCGCTGGAGCATGGACACGTCATTCAGGTGTTCGGGCTACCGAATATGCGCACCGTGCTGCATTGCCTGCCGCCGAAGGACTGGACCGAGCCCGGCTTCATGGGTCTCGGCATGATCTACACGGCCCTGCCGGTCACCAACGCCGTGCCCGCGGTCGTCGCGGCACCGCCGGGAATCGTCACCCTCAAGGACCTGCCCCCGGTGACCGGCCGCGCGGCGGTCTGACAAAACAAACTCAGCCCAGACCGATGGATCTGGGCTGAGTACTAGAAACCGTCAGAACGGGAAGTCCGAGAACGCATCCGAGGCGCGCTTGAACTCTTCGATCGCCTTGACGTCGGCCCCAGAAAGCTGATTCGTACCCTCAGCCGTGGTTCCGCCGCCTTTCTCCTTCGTGGTGCCGCCACCACCGGTCGTCGTGCCGCCACCACCGGTCGTGGTCCCACCGCCACCGGTCGTCGTGCCGCCTCCGGTCGTGGTGCCGCCCTTGTTGTCGCCACCCGGGGTCGTCGCACCGCCCTTGTTCGCAAAACCCGCAGGTCAGCACCGCTTCAGCGGCGTGATTAGTCAGATCCGGCGCGCAAGTCGTTCCGTCCCGGGGCCGTCGATGTCCCGCAACGCGGCACGTCGGCCCGACATCGCCATCAACAGGGCCTCGCCCGTCCCCCGCACTTCTGGGCCGTTGCCGTGCGACCAGTCCATATCGGTCGCCATGAGGCGGAGGCCGCGGCATTTTGCGGCGCCGAGCAGACGCGGTGCGTACAGAGTGAAATCCAGGGCGACCCGCAGCCGGTCGGGATCGATGGTGCGCGGGATGCCGAGCGGCCGCCGGATGTCCTGCTGGTGGATCATTCCGTCGGTCAATGCGATCTTTCCGCCGAAACCGGCGGTGATCCCATGCGGCTGGATGTACCGGCGCATCAACGCGGTGAGCTCTTCGGGTGGAGTGTCGGCATACTCGGCGACGCCGACGGCGTTCGCTCCGCCCCGCGTGACCAACCCTTTCACCATGCGCCGGACCAGTTGGGTGCGGGTCAGCGGGTCGAACCCGATGGCGTGGGCCACGACGTCGCGAACACGCCATTTGTCACACAGCGACGGACTGTCCCACTGCTCGGGCGTCAGATTTTCCAACAGCGCGACGAACTCTTCACGTTCGTCGCGAGCCATCTTCATCGTGTCCGATGTCCCGTCGTGCCCCACTTCGGTAAGTTTGCGCTAACGGTATGTCGTCGTCAAGCGTGCGTGACGCACACACCGATGGCGTCGGCACCGACATGCACGGCGAGCACCGGCCCCATCTCCGAGACGGCCGGCGGGTCGATCTGCGGAAGCCGCACCGTCAACTCCTTGGCGATGTCGTCGGCGGCATCAGGGTTATCGACGTGGTGCACCGCGACACGTGCCGGACCCTCGCCCACCACCTCGGCGACCTGGTCGATCATCGCCGCGTTGGCCTTGGTCGCAGTGCGGATACGCTGACCCAACACCAGCCTGCCGTCGACGTCGAGGCACAACAGTGGCTTCAGTGACAGGGCGGAGCCGAGCAGCGACGTACCCCTGCTGATCCTGCCGCTGCGCCGCAGGTTGTCGAGTCGGTGTACGACGATGAACGCGTGCCCGCGCGGCACAGCCGAACGGGCGGCGGCCTCAACGGCATTCAGATCTGCACCCGCCGCGGCTTCCTGTGCCGCAGCCAACGCGACGAATCCGACGCCCATCGCGGCCGACCGGGAATTGACCACGCGCACGGCGGGACCGAACTCGCGCGCTGTCGACACTGCAGAGCTGTAGGTACTGGAAAGCGCGGCCGATATGTGCACGGCCACCACGCCGTCACCGTCGCTCAGTTGCAGGGCTTGGCGATAGGCGTCGACGAGTTCGGCCGGCGCCGCACCGGCCGTAGTGGCGTGACGCTGGTGGATGTCAGGGGGAACGTCGTCAATGCCGTCTCGGAAATCCTTGCCGTCCAGCAGGATATGCAGCGGCACTTGGCGAATGCCGTACCGCTCCAGGTCCTCGGGTGGCAGAAGGGACGACGAGTCGGTCACCACGACGACGGCCATGGCTAGGGCTCATCCTGCTGAACCACTCCGGCTTCCTGCAGACCCTTGAGCATCAGTTCGGCGACCGCCTGATGTGCCTCGAAGTTCCAATGGATCCCGTCGGGATTGCCTCTGCCACTCATGATGTGCTCCCCCACAGCAGCTTTCAGGTCGACCAAGGGAACGTCGTGTTGTTCGGCCCACGCGGTGATGGCGTTGACGGTGCCCGGTCTGCCGTGGTGGGCCTTGCCGTACGTCTCTGCGATGTGGACCGAGGGCAGCGAGGCCACGATCGGGATGCCGGGCCGGTTGAAATCGATTGCATTGCGCGTTATCTCGAGATACTCAACGGAGATGTGAGGGGGTAGCGCCGCCCGCGCGACCGGCGAAAGCCTGGGCTGCACCCAGCCGTAGCCGTCGCGCACCCAGCGGCGCAGCCATGACGGTCGAACGTAACGGATGAGCTCACGCAGCGCTGTCGGCAGCGGCGAGGGCAGCGAGTCCATTCCGCCCGTGGCGAAGATGACCGCACCGGCCCGCGGCAACGCCGCCCAGGCGCGCGGGTCCTGCGTCGCAGCCCACCAGACGTCGCGGCAGGTCCAGCCGATCCGGCCGATCAGCTCGACATCCCAACCGAGATGTGCGGCAACAATATTCGGCCAGATCCGCGGATCGTCGGACGGAAGTCCCCCGGTCGGCCCGTAGTAGGCGAGCGAGTCGCAGAAGACAAGGAGGGTTGGACGGTCAGAGGACATCGTTGGCGACCTGTGCCGAGGCGTTCCACACGTCCAAGCGCCAGCGGATATCGTCGAATCCGGCGTCGTCGTCGGAGTGCCCCGAGAGCTGCACCCAACTAGCGTTACCCATGCCGCCCAGCGCAGGCCAATTGTCCACCGGCAACTTGAGCAATGCGGCAGTCACGGCGGCGATCAGACCGCCGTGCGCCACCAGCACCACCGGTCGCTCGGGTTCTTCTGTCCCCCACTCGGTTTGGCTGGACACCAGCTCGCTGATCAACGGCATACCTCGCGCGGCAACGTCGACCCGGCTCTCCCCGCCGTGGGGGGCCCACGTCGCGTCGTTGCGCCACGCGACCCGCGCACCCGGGGAAGCGGTATCGACCTCGATGTGAGTCATGCCCTGCCAGTCTCCGAGGTGGGTTTCGCGCAGCCGCTCGTCGACCTCGACCGGCACGCCCGACCGTTCCCCGAGTGCCATCGCGGTGTCGAGCGCGCGACGCAGATCGGACGAGACGATCAGCAGCGGTTGCCGCTTGGCGAGCGCTTCCGCCACTGCAACGGCCTGGTCGCGTCCCAGATCGCTCAACTCGGTGTCGAGCTGACCCTGCATGCGATTGCCGGCGTTGTACTCGGTCTGGCCGTGTCGCAGCATCACCAGCCGACGGATCGTCACGGCGCTGCCTCCAGATCCACTGAAACAATCGGGCAGTCCCGCCAAAGCCGGTCGAGCGCATAGAAATTGCGCTCGTCCTGATGCTGGATGTGTACGACGATGTCGACAAAGTCCAGCAGGGTCCACCGTCCTTCGCGAGCCCCCTCGCGGCGTGCGGGTTTGTATCCGGCCTGCCGCATCTTCTCCTCGACCTCGTCGACGATCGCGTTGACCTGCCGCTCGTTGGACGCCGAGGCGATCACGAAGCAGTCGGTGATCACCAGTTGGCCGGACACATCGATGACGACGACGTCGTCGGCGAGTTTGGACGAGGCCGCGCGCGCGGCCACGGTCGCCATGTCGATGGACTCTTCGGAGGCGGTCACCGCGATTGCTCCTGTGTGGCGAGGGCGGGCGAGGAGTAGAGGCCGCGCTTGGACACGTATTGCACGACACCGTCGGGCACCAGGTACCAGATGGGCCTGTTCTCGTGGGCGCGCTTTCGGCAGTCGGTCGACGAGATCGCCAGCGCGGGCACCTCGACCAGGTTGAGCGTATCGTCCGGCATCTCCGCGAGCGCCTTCTCGATGTGCTTGCCGTCGAGCTCGTAGCCCGGCCTGCTCACACCGACGAACTTGGCGAGGGCGAACATCTCCTCCCAGTCCTGCCAGCTGAGGATCGAGGCGAGTGCGTCGGCGCCGGTGATGAAGTAGAGATCGGCGTCCGGGTTGAGCGCCCGAAGATCACGCAGGGTGTCGCGGGTGTAGGTCGGTCCGCCGCGGTCGATGTCCACGCGGCTCACCGAGAACCGCGGGTTGGAAGCGGTCGCGATCACGGTCATCAAATAGCGGTCCTCGGCGGGAGTGACGTCGCGGCCCTTCTGCCACGGCTGGCCCGTTGGCACGAACACCACTTCGCTCAGATCGAACAGATCGGCGACCTCGCTGGCCGCGACCAGGTGCCCGTTGTGGACGGGGTCGAATGTCCCGCCCATCACGCCGAGCCTGCGTCGAGATGCCACGTTTAGGCAGCTTACGGCAGTCGTCGTGGCCGCTAGACGGCCGAGAGCCGATGAGCGCCCAGGAGCTCGGACACCTCGAACGAGGCGCAAGCAGAGCTAGACCGGCAGCAACGCGTCGATGACGCTGGCCAGCTGTTTGGCCGAGCGGCATTCGTGCATGGTGATGACTTCCTCGTAGCGCGGTACCGCCGAGTCGCCGCTGCCCCACAGGTGCCGGGGCTCGGGGTTGAGCCAGTGCGCGTGCCTGCTCGCATTGACCATGTGCGCCAGCAGGTCCAGTTCCGGGTTGCGGTAGTTGTTGCGGCCGTCGCCGAGCACCAGCAGCGAGCTGCGCGGCGACAGCACGTTCGGGTACTTGTCGAGGAACGACACGAACGCGTGCCCGTAGTCGGAATGCCCGTCGCGGGTGTAGACGCCGGCTTCCCGGGTGATGCGCTGCACGGCTACCGCGAGGTCCGCGTCCGGACCGAACAGCTCGGTGACCTCGTCGGTGGTGTCGATGAACGCGAAGACGCGCACGCGCGAAAACTGTTGCCTCAACGCGTGAACCAGCAACAGGGTGAAGTGGCTGAAGCCGGCGACCGAGCCTGACACGTCACACAGCACCACGAGTTCCGGGCGAGCCGGATGCGGCTTCTTCAGAACGACGTCGATCGGCACGCCGCCGGTGGACATCGACTTGCGCAGCGTCTTTCGCAGGTCGATCTCCCCTGCCCGCGACCGCCGTCGGCGCGCCGCCAGCCGGGTCGCCAGCGTGCGGGCCAGCGGTGCCACCACGCGGCGCATCTGGCGAAGCTGTTCGCCTGAGGCGCGTAGGAATTCGACGTTCTCGGCCAGCTGCGGCACCCCGTACATCTGCACGTGGTCGCGGCCCAACTGTTCGGCCGTGCGCCGCTTCGTCTCACCCTCGACCATCTTGCGCAGCTGCGCGATCCGCTGGGCCGCAAGCGCTTTGGCGATCTGCTCCTGGGTCGGCGTGGGCTCGTCGCCGTAGGGCGCCAGCAGGCCGGCCAACAGCCGGCCTTCGAGGTCGTCGAGGTTCATCGCCTTGAGCGCCTGATACGACGAATACGACGGCCCGCGGCTGGAGTTGTAGCGCCCGTAGGCCTCGACGATCTGCGCGATCATCGCGGCCAGCCGCTCGTCCATGTTGGCCAGCTCTTCGTTGTCCGTCAGCAGGTCGAGCAGCATTTGCCGCATCGCCTCGACATCCTCCGGCGGCAGGCCCTCATCCGATGCGTCGTCGTCGAGCACGGTCCTGGCGCCCAGCGCGGCCGGGAAGTACAGGTCGAACATCGCGTCGTAGGTGTCACGGTGGTCGGCCCGACGCAGCACTGCACACGCGATGCCCTCGCGCAGCGCCTCGCGGTCGGTCAGCCCGAGCACGCTCATCACCCGCCCCGCATCCACCGTCTCCGACGGACCCACCGCGATGCCCTGCTTGCGAAGGGCTTCGACGAACTCGACGAGATGGCCCGGGATGCCGTGGGGTGCCAACGGCTGCGGCGGACGGGTGCGGCGGACGGCCATCAGTGCTCTCCTAGTTGAGCCGCAGCTCGCCGCTGGCCTTGATCTGATCGGACTGATGCTTGAGCACCACGCCAAGCGTGGCGGCGATCAGCTCGTCGTCGATGGTGTCGAGGCCCAGCGCCAACACTGTGCGTCCCCAGTCGATGGTCTCGGCCACCGACGGCAACTTCTTCAGTTGCATGCCGCGCAGCACACCGATGATGCGCACCAGCTCCTCGGCCAAATGCTCGGGCAGGTCGGGCACGCGCGACAACAGGATGCGGCGCTCCAGATCCGGGTCGGGAAAGTCGATATGCAGGAACAGGCAGCGGCGCTTGAGCGCCTCGGACAGTTCGCGGGTGGCGTTCGATGTGAGCAGCACGAACGGTGCCCGTTCGGCGGTGATCGTGCCGAGTTCGGGCACGGTGACCGCGAAGTCGGACAGCACCTCCAGCAGCAGACCTTCGATCTCGATGTCGGCCTTGTCGGTCTCGTCGATCAGCAGCACGGTGGGATCGGTGCGGCGGATCGCGGTCAGCAGCGGACGGGTCAGCAGGAATTCCTCGGAGAACACGTCGGTCTTCGTCTGTTCCCAGTCGCCGTGGCCGGCCTGGATGCGCAGGATCTGCTTGGCGTGGTTCCACTCGTAGAGCGCGCGGGCCTCGTCGACGCCTTCGTAGCACTGCAACCGCACCAAACCGGATCCGGTCGCCTGTGCAACGGCGCGGGCCAGTTCGGTCTTGCCGACCCCTGCAGGGCCCTCGACCAACAACGGCTTGCCCAGCCGGTCGGCGAGGAAAACGGCGGTGGCCGTTGCGGTGTCGGGCAGATAGCCGGTCTCGGCGAGCCGTCGCGCGACATCGTCGATGTCGGCGAACAGCGGCGCTGGGCGTGCGGGGACGCTCACTAGGTACTCCTGTTTTAGGCCGGGCGGGTGTGGCCGTCTCCCCACACAATCCACTTGGTCGAGGTCAATTCGGGTAAGCCCATCGGTCCGCGGGCGTGCAGCTTCTGGGTCGAGATGCCGATCTCGGCGCC
>LZSH01000183.1 GCA_001665255.1 Mycobacteriaceae bacterium 1482268.1
GCAGAACGCAATCAGTCCAGCTAATGCTACTTCATTTGCATTAGCATTTCTAATGTGGAGATCGACGGTCAGCAACTCGCCGCCTTGGCCGCTGTGATCGAGCAGGGCAGCTTCGAGGCCGCGGCCCAGCGCCTGCACGTCACCCCCTCGGCGGTGAGCCAGCGGATCAAGACGCTCGAGCAGCGCGTCGGCCAGGTGCTGGTACGCCGCGAAAAGCCCTGCGCGGCAACCCCGGCCGGTATCCCCCTGCTGCGGCTCGCTGCGCAGACGGCGCTACTGGAGTCGGAGGCGTTGGCCGACATGAGCGGGGGCCCCGCGGAACGCGCCCGCGTGGCGATCGCCGTCAACGCCGACTCCATGGCCTCCTGGTTCACCTCGGTCCTCGGCCGGGTGCCCGAGGTGTTGTTCGACATCCGGATCGAGGATCAGGACCACTCGGCGCGCCTGCTGCGCGAAGGGGCCGTGATGGGAGCGGTCACCACCGAGCGCAGCCCGGTGCCCGGCTGCCGAGTGCTACCGCTCGGCGTCATGCGCTACGTGCCGGTGGCCAGTGCCGCCTACGCCGACACCAACCTGCCCGCCGG
>LZSH01000184.1 GCA_001665255.1 Mycobacteriaceae bacterium 1482268.1
CGGCGGCGCTCACGCCGGCGAAGGCCCGCACGACGGGGAAGCCCTCGCCCTCATAGCCCCGTGGGCCGGTGGTGATCGAGCGGACAGGCCGCTCGGTGTCGGCTGGCGTCGGGGCTGAAAGCCTCGGCAATGTCAATGTGTCAGCGGTGATTGCAGGCATGCCACATAGAACCGGACTGCGGTCCGATTAATTCCGCGGCAGTCAGCCGAGGACGGCCAGGGCGGCGGCACGGGCCTCGGCCGCGCTTGCAGTGGCGAGGACGGTGTCGGCGGCGGCACGGCACTGCTGCACAGTCACCTGCGCCAGCTTGGCGCCGACCCCGTTGACCGCTGCGGCCGCCGCGGACAGCGACGTCACCCCGAGTCCGGTCAATACACACGCGAGCAGCGGGTCAGCGGCGGCCTCTCCGCACACGCCGACGGGCTTGCCTGCGGCCGTTCCCGCCCGCGCCGCCATCGCGACGAGGGCGAGCACCGCCGGTTGCCACGGGTCTGTGAGCGCGGCCAGATCGGCCGACATGCGGTCGGCGGCCATTGTGTACTGGGCCAGGTCGTTGGTGCCGATCGACAGGAAGTCGACGTGTTCGAGGATCCGGTCGGCAAGCAGCGCCGCCGCGGGCACCTCGATCATCACGCCCGGTGTCAGGCCCCGCGAACGCACCTGCGCGGCAAAGCGTTTCGCCTCGTCGGCGGTGGCGATCATCGGCGCCATGACCCACGGCGAGTTGCCGCAGCGCTCGGCCGCGGCAGCGATCGCGTCGAGCTGACGCTCCAGCAGCCCAGGGTTCTGACCGGCGATCCGGATGCCACGCACACCGAGTGCGGGATTGGCCTCCTCGGGGTGGCCGGCGAACTTCAGCGGCTTGTCCGAACCCGCGTCGAGTGTCCTGATGACGACCTTGTGCCCAGCGAACGCCGTCAGGACCTCGCTGTAGATCTGTGCCTGCTCGTCGATGCCGGGTTCGGTGTCGCGGTTGAGGAAGCACAGCTCGGTGCGGAACAGCCCGATACCCTCGGCCGGCGTCCCGCGGGCGCTGCGGGCGGCGGCGCCGTCCTGCACGTTGGCGAGGATCGCGACGGCGTGCCCGTCTGAGGTCGCGCCGGGTCCGGTCCAGCCCGCCGCCAGGTCCGCCTCGCGCTGCGCGGCGGCCACGGCCTCGGACGCCATCGCAGGCTCGGGTGTGACGGTGACGGTTCCCCGGGTGCCGTCGACAAGCACCATCGCGCCCGCCTCGACGGCGTCGAGCCCGTCGACGGCCACCACGCAGGGAAGGCCCAGCTGGCGGGCGATGATCGCGGTGTGGCTGGTGGGCCCACCCAACGTGGTGGCCAGCGCCAGGACGCGGGCCGGGTCCAGGCCGGCGGTGTCGGCGGGTGCGAGGTCGTCGGCCAGCAGAACTGAGGCGACGTCGGGCAGCGGAACACCCGGTTCGGGCAGCCCGCTGAGCTCCGCGACGACCCGGTCGCGGATGTCGCGCAGATCGGTCACGCGTTCGGCCATCAAGCCGCCCAGCTGCGTGAACAGGTCGACGAACTGGTCGACGGCCGCGACCACGGCGCGTGACGCCGGAGCGCCTGCGTTGATGAGCTTTTCGGCGGCGCCCAGCCAGGCCCGGTCCTGCGCCAGCGTGGCCGTCGCGGCCAACACCTCCGAGGCCGCGCCTGTCGCATGGGCGGCGCGCTCGCGCAGTCGGGTGGCCACCGCGGTGGCGGCGGCGGTGAAGCGGGCGGCCTCGGCCGGCCGGTCTTCTTCCTCCACCTCCGGCGCCGCGTCGACGTCGTCGAGCACCGGCAGGCGGCCCGGCCGGATCACGGGTCCGTACGCGACGCCGGCGACAACCGGCACCCCGTGCAGGACGGTGCCAGCGGGAGGCGTGCCGTCGGGAGGCAGTGACTTGAGCGGCGATGACGCGGTCATGTGAAGCAGGTTACAAACCAACCGTTGACAAGTCAACATGTTCAGGAGTAAAACAACACATATCAACATCTATTCGGGCTCGAACCCACATCGGAGCGCCATGTATGCCGAAGAGCGTCAGCAAGCGATCGCCTCGCTGGTGAACAGCCGGGGCCGCGCCTCGGTGGCCGAATTGGCCGAGACCTACGACGTGACCACAGAGACAGTCCGCCGCGACCTCGCGGCCCTGGATCGCGCAGGCCTGGTGCGGCGGGTGCACGGCGGCGCCGTGCCGGCACGGGCCCTTCGGCTGGTCGAGCCCGGCGTCAGCGAGCGCGAGAACACCCGCGCCCAACACAAGGACGCCATCGCTGCGGCCGCAGCCGAGTTCTTTCCGCTCAGCGGGGCCAGCGTGCTGCTCGACGCGGGAACCACCACCAGCCGAATCGCGGCGGCGCTGCCGTCCGATCGCGAACTGACCGTGGTGACGAACTCGCTGCCCGTCGCGGCGCGGCTCGCAGGTATGCCGTCGGTCTCACTGCAAGTCCTCGGGGGACGCGTACGCGGGCTCACCCAGGCCACCGTCGGCGAACAGGTGCTGCGCGTGCTGGACACACTGCGGGTAGACATCGCCTTCATCGGCACCAACGGGATCAGCGTCAGGCACGGCCTGTCCACCCCGGACAGCGACGAGGCCGCGGTGAAGCGGGCCATGGTCGCCAGTTCCAATTACGTTGTGGTGGCGGCGGATTCATCGAAGGTCGGACGCGAGGACTTCATCAGCTTCGCCCCCCTGTCAAGCGTCGACACGCTGATCACCGACTCCGAACTCAGCGACGCAGACCGCACGCAGCTCACCGATCAGGGTCTCGAAGTGGTCATCGCATGATCGTCACCGTCACGCCCAATCCGAGCCTCGACCGCACGGTCACGCTTGCGACGCCGCTGACCCGCGGAGCGGTGCACCGGGTCAGCACCGTGACCACCGAACCCGGCGGCAAGGGCGTCAACGTCGCGCGCGCCCTCACCCTGGCCGGCATCGACGCGGTCGCGGTGCTGCCCGCTTCGGGCACCGACCCGATGGTGGCCGCCCTGCAGGACACCGGCGTGCCGTTTCGCTGCGTCCCGGTCACCGCACCTGTGCGAACCAACATCACGATCACCGAAATAAACGGCGCCACAACGAAGATCAACGAGCCCGGCGCCACGCTGGACGCGGCCGCGATCGACGGGCTCACCCACGCCGTCGTCGGCAGCGCCGAGCGGGCCTCCTGGGTGGTGCTGTCGGGATCGCTGCCACCGGGAATGCCGGACGACTGGTACTCGGACGTCGTCGCGATGCTCGCCGCTTACCCGTGCAAGGTCGCCGTCGACACGTCCGACCGCCCGCTCGTCGCCCTGGTCGACGGATTCGACCGCGCCGCCCCCGACCTCATCAAGCCCAACGCGGAAGAGCTCGCCGGCGTCATCGGGGTGTCTGCGCAG
>LZSH01000185.1 GCA_001665255.1 Mycobacteriaceae bacterium 1482268.1
GCACGCCAGGCGTTGGCGGCAGCCGAGCGGGCCAGGGACGACGCGGACAACGAAATGTCGGACAGGCAAACCGATCTGGCGGTCGCCCGGCTTCGCCGCGATGAGATGCGGCAGCGCCTCGAGGAGGCCGAGCGCAACCTCGACGCGGCCGAAAAGGCTTACGACGAGGCGAAGCAGGCCAGCCGCGCCGCCGCCGAATCGGTCAAGGACGCCAAAGCGCGCCTGAAGCAGTCGCAGCGCACGCCATAGTCAAATCACGGCGGCTTTCGCGTCGGCGAGGTTGTCGGCGCCCAGCACCAGGCGAGTCTTCGTCGCGAGATACGCCAGGGTCAGGTTCACCCGTGCCGCACCGAGTTCGCGGGCAACCTCGCCGAGTGCACCGGGCCTGTCCTCGATGTCGAGGACAAGAACCTCCTGCTCGGCCGCGATCTGGATGCCCGCTTCCTGCAGCGCTTCGAATGCCGCTGCCGCATCGTCGACGAGGATGTGGAGCTCGGCTTGTCCGCCGCCGCTGGTCACCGCACACAGGCCGGCGATGTTGGCGCCCGCGCGTCCGAGAAGGTCACCGACGCGCGCCAGCTCGCCGGGCTGGTCGTCCAGATAGAGCGTCAGGTCGGTTGCCATGACCGGGTCCTTTCGTCGGACTACCGACGATCATCCTCCGACCGCGACGGTATGCATTCACGACTGTGCAAAATCGGAGGGTTTTTCGGCCTCAGGTCTCCGAAACCGCACAGTCAGCCGTAGGGGCCGCGGCTGCTGGTCGCCTCATTGCTGATCTGCCATACTGCGACGGTGCGACGCGCATTGCTGGTTCTTGTCGCCGTGCTGGCCGTCTTCGTCAGTGGGTGTAGCAAGACGATCGATTCTGACCGCGCCGCGACATCCGTTGTCGAGGTCGTCTCGCGTGAGACGAAGTTCAAGCCGACCGATGTCACATGTCCGGACGGTGTGGACGCCGAGGTCGGAGTCGAATTCGACTGCAAATTCACCGGACCCGAAGGCACGGAGTACACCGCCCACATGAAGGTGACCAAGGTCGAGGGCGACGACGTCGAGTTCTACGTCCAGTCGAGACCCAGCTGACGTTTCGTCAGCGATGCACTGTCTGAGAAGCGCTCGCCCCGAATCGGTTTCGGCGCTCGTTCGTATGAACGATCCCGGTGTACAGCCCCTTCCGCGCGAAAATCGCTGTCCCGCAAAAGGTTTACGATGCGGAAGCTAGGCGACGACCGGTGGCGGCGGAAGCTCGCCACCAGGAGGCGGCGGCAGCTCTCCAGCTGGCGGGGGCAGCAGTTCGGCCCCAGGAGGTGGCGGCGGCAGCTCGGCACCCGGCGGCGGGGGCAGCGGGGCTTCCATCCCGACCTCGACGACAGGACCCTCCGGCGGCAGCGGGGCCTCCGGGGGCGGAGGCAGCACGCCCGGAGGCAGGGCTTCCTCAGGCGCGGGAGCTTCGGGTGCCAGCTCGAGATACATGTGCTTGGAGAACTGCTTCTGGTAAGCGCCGCCGCCGCCGACCTTCACGCCGCCGCCCTCTCCGGACGAGACCGGCGTCCCGTCGGGCAGTGTCGCGGCGGTGTGGCCGCCGTTCCATCCGACGTTCAGGGCGCCCGGCTTGGTGCCGTACTGGAAGCCGCGCGCCTTCAAGGCGCCCTCGATATTGCCGGTATTGAATCGGTCGCCGTAGACGGGGCGACCGGTCGCGGCGTTGGTGACAAACGACACCAGCCCAGAGCAGTCCGTTCCTGCGGCCGAATTTCCACCCGAGATATAGGGCGTTCCGGACAGCTGCTGGACGAGCGTTAAGAGCGAAGCGGTAGCGACAGCAAACATGGCGTCGGACAGTAACAGAGGTGCAATTACGGTCCCAAAATCTGTGATGCCCTTCACTACTCATTACCGCAGTGGCCTGATTCACTCCAGCAACGATTTGAACAGTGCTGTGCGGCAACAATTTCCAGTGCACCCGCAGATTCCAATTCGTAATCGATGGAGTGCTATTCGATTGTGCTGCAGGGTATTTCAATCATCGGCGCCGGTGTAGCGCCGGTTTACCCGGGTCCGCGGCACCCACGAGACGGCCCAGTTGGGCACACAAAACCCCAAACTGCAGGTCCAGCAAAGAAACCGCTCTGACCACTGACAAGCAGCCCAGCGGCTGCATGTCGGCATCATGCAGCCCCGCGGCTGCGTGTTGTGGGAGAATCTGCGCGATGGACGACGTGTTCAAGGCGCTGGCCGATCCGAGCCGGCGGTGCCTTCTCGACAGCCTGAACCAGCGAGACGGTCAGAACCTTCGCGAGCTCTGTTCGGCGCTTTCGCTGGCGCGCCAGTCGGTGACCAAACACCTGGCGGTGCTCGAGGCGGCCGATCTGGTGACCACCGTTCGGCGGGGCAGGGAGAAACTGCACTTCCTCAACGCCGAGCCGATCAGGGTGATCGCCGCGCACTGGATCGAGCAGTACAACCAGCCGCCGCAGCCCTATCGATGGGCCTACGGGCACGAGGCCCTGCCTCAGCCGTAGGCCAGTAATAGAGGTATGCGCTGCTCGGCACTCGTGAGCGAGCCGTGGTGGCCGACCAATGACGACTCGATCGGTTCCACTTTCCGCCGCACCATCGTCGCCGAGTCGCGTGCGGCAGCGACCACATCGCCGATGCGCATCCGGATAGCGTCGCGGACAGGTCCACCGAACCACCCCGCCGCGATGGCCTCGTCGCGCGAGACCACCCACGCCTGGTCGGCGAGCGTCTCCCGCCACGTCGCTAGCACCGCATCGGCTGCGCCCTCGTCGACGTAGACGTGCCGCGCCCTAGGCTCTCCACCTATCGACTGCACGCCGTCGAGCAGGTCTGCGCAGTCGTCGATGTCGACCGCGTTGTCATCGGCGGCCACCATGCCGTGGTCGGCGACGACCGCCAACAGCCCACCGGGCGGAAGGCCCTCGACGAGGGACTCGACGAGCCGGTCGACTTGCCGCAGTTGCATCCGCCACGCCGCCGAACCGGGACCATAGATATGGCCAAGTAGGTCCACCTCGCCGTGATAGCCGTAGCAGAAGCCGCCGTCGGCGATCGCGGTGTGCACGCCGGCGGCGAGATCGCCGAGCGCCTGCACCCCGACATAGCGGCCGCCGCGCAGGACCGCGCGGGTAAGACCCGAACCAGTGAACTCCGCGCCGGATACGACGCTCACCGCCACTCCGGCGGCCGCCGCCCG
>LZSH01000186.1 GCA_001665255.1 Mycobacteriaceae bacterium 1482268.1
CCCGACCCAGGCGGAGGCCTTCGCGATCGTGACCGACCGGGCGACCGCCAGCGGATGCAGCCAACCCGGCCCGTCGCCGATCTGCCCGTCGTTGATCTTCGACCGGACGTAGAAGGCCCAGCCGCCTTCGGCGATCGCCACGACCAACAGCGAAAGGCCGGTCCACACCGTGATCGGCGGGAACCACCGGTAGAGGATCGTCACCAGCAGGTAGCCCATCACAGCCGCGATGACCGTCGCGGCTGTGAGGTCACGCTTGCGGGTCGGTCCCATCAGGTCAGTCCCAGGTCGGTGCGACGAACCGCGTCACGCTCAGCCAGATCCAGTTGGTCGAGCAGTTTCGCGACGGGCCGGATGTCGTCGCCCAGCGTCAGCGTGGCGTCCGGGTCGACGTCCAACCATGGGACGAGCACGAAGGCCCGCTGATGGGCGTGGGGATGCGGCAGCGTCAGGTCCACGTCGTGCAGCACCACCTCGGTCGCGTCGTGATGGCAGGTGACGAGATCCACATCCAGCGTTCGCGGGCCCCATCGCTGGTCGCGCACCCGCTCGGCGACGTCCTCGAACTCGTGCGCGCGCCGCAGCCAACCGTGCGCATCGAGGTGCGGGTCGTCTGCGATCACCACCGCGTTGAGGAACGGACCCTGCTCGACACCGCCCCACGCATCGGTTTCGTAGACGCGAGACACCGCGCGCAAAGCGTCACCGAGGCCGTCGACGACCGATTGCAGGTGAGCAAGCCGGTCGCCCAGGTTCGAACCAATCGACAGCACAACTGAAGTCAACTCTCGCCCCCCCGACGCGACCGCCGTGCCACCACCGCGACGTCGGAGAACCGCAGCGGAATCGGGGCTTCGGGCTTGTGCACGGCGAC
>LZSH01000187.1 GCA_001665255.1 Mycobacteriaceae bacterium 1482268.1
GTGCAGCGGGCCCCACAGTGCGTTGATGCCGCCCGAGATCGAGGTGAACAGGTTGGCCTGAGACGACCCGACGAGCCGCACCGTAGACGTCGAGCAGTTCTGCTCGTGGTCGGCGTGCAGGATGAACAACATGTCCAGCGCCCGCACGATCTCCGGGTCGACCTCGTAGGGCTCGGCGGGGAAGCCGAAGGTCATCCGCAAGAAGTTCTCGACCAGCGTCAGCGAGTTGTCCGGGTACAGGAACGGCTGGCCGGCCGACTTCTTGTACGCGTACGCCGCGATGGTCGGCAGCTTGGCCAGCAACCGGATCGTCGACAACTCGACCTGTGCGTCGTCAAATGGGTCGAGCGAGTCTTCGTAGTACGTCGACAGCGCATTGACCGCGCTGGACAGCACCGGCATCGGGTGCGCGTTGGCCGGGAAGCCGTCGAAGAACCGCTTGAGGTCCTCATGCAGCAGAGTGTGCCGCTGGATCTTGGTGGTGAACTCGTCCAGCTGCTCCTTGGTCGGCAACTCTCCGTAGATCAGCAGATAGCTGACCTCGATGAAGTTGGACTTCTCGGCGAGTTGTTCGATGGGGTATCCGCGATAGCGGAGAATGCCCTCGTCACCGTCGATATAGGTGATGGCGCTCCGCGTCGAGGCGGTGTTGACGAAGCCTTCGTCGAAGGTGGTATAGCCGGTCTTCGACAGCAGCGATCCCAGAGCGATCCCGTCAGCCCCCTCTGTGGCGCCGACGATATCCAGCTCAAGCTCGCCACCGGGATAGTGGAGGGTGGCGTGCTCGTCTTTTTCTGCCACAGGAATCCCTTCTTCGCTCCAGCGAACCGTCCTCTGCCCCTCAAAAGGTAGTCCCATTCTGACAATCGCGCTGACGCGGGGTCAGCGGGGGTTCAGACTAGCTGCGCTCCAATACCGAGCTGCCGCCGACCACGCCCGCGAACTGGGCGAACGTTTCCTCGATCCGGTCGACGGCGTCATCGATGTCGACGCCCTGCCAATTGGTATCCATCCCCAGGTCGGCCAGCGCGGTCATGATGATCGATGCCCACACAGCGGCGACCAGCCGCAGTCCCCGGTCGTCCAGCCCGACACCCATCCTCTTTGCCAGCTCGACGTTGACCGCGTGTGGACGGAACTCCATCGTCGCCTGCCGCAAAGTCGGCGACGACAGGATGATGCGTAGCGTGCACATCAACCGCGGGGCGGTCAGACCGCCGATGCCCGCGGTCTTGGTGTTGCGGTACATCGTCACCGAGGCTCGACACAGCGCCTCCAAGTGGTTCATGTCCGCCGGCATTCGCGCCAGCTCGACGGCGGCCACGTCGATAGCGTCATCGACCAGCGCCAGACATACCGCTTCCTTGGTGGCGAAGTAGCGGCTGAAGGTGCGCGGCGAGACGTCAGCGATCGCGGCGATCTGGTCGACAGTGGTGTGCTCGAACCCCTGCCGTTCACATAGCTCGATCGCAGCGTCGATCAGCGTGGCACGGGTGCGTTGTTTCTTCCGCTCGCGCAAACTGAGCGCAACTGACTCCCGCGAATCACCAGGCACGCCAGGATGTTAACTCGACACCGAGTCGCCGACCAAGGTTCGCCACGTACCTCGCAGTCAGACCTCTTCCACCCTGGGTCGGCTGATCCGGTACCGCACAAATGCCGGTGCCAGCAGAGCCGCGATCACCACACCGACGACGACCAGCACGCCGCCACCGGCAGCGGCCGCTGTCGTGCCGACGACCGCGGCTGCCGAGCCATGCGCTGCGTCGGCGAGCCGGGGACCGCCAGCGACGACGACGGTGAACACGCCCTGTAGTCGCCCGCGCACCTCGTCGGAGGCTGCCTGCAGCAGAATCGTGTTGCGGAACGCCGCCGACACCAGATCTGCCGCGCCGCCAATGACCAGACACAGCAACGCAACCCACAGCATCATCCCGGTGTGACCGTCGGCGAACCCCACCGCGACACCGAAGCCGATCATCGCCAACCCCCACACCACGACGGCCCAGACCACGGCGAGACCCTGGCGCTGCACGCGGGGCAACCAGCCGGAGAACACCCCGCCCACGACGGCGCCCACCGAGATGGCCGCGGCCAGCAAAGCCATGGTGGAACCGCCTTCGACCGGACCACCGAAGCTCTCGTGGGCCATCTGAGGAAACAGGGCCCTCGGCATGCCGAAGATCATCGCGATCAGATCGACGACGAACGACATCAACACCACCGTGTTGCCGGCCAGGTAGCGGAACCCGTCGAGCACTGCGGCGAATCCCCACCCCGCCGAACCGTCCACACCACTGCTGGGCGGGATCGGTGCCAAGCGCAGCGTCGCCCAAATCGGTGCGGCGCAGGTGATTGCGTCGATGAGATAGAGCGTGGACAGATCCACCCAGCGCAACATCACTCCGGCCAGCAGCGGCCCGATGATGGCGCCGAATTGGAACACGGTGAAGTTCAGCGAGCTTGCCGCGGGCAGTTGACCGCCCGGCACGATGCGCGAGATCGCCGCCGAGCGGGTCGGCGAGTTGACGGCGAAGAACGCCTGCTGCACCGACAGCAGGCACAACACCACCCACACGTTGTCGATCGACATCGCGGCCTGGATCCACAGCAGTAGCGATGCCACGGCCAAGCCGCACGACGTGATGACCAGCAGCACCCGCCGGTCCATCGCGTCGGCCCACGCACCGCCCCACAGTCCGAACAGCACCAGCGGGACGAGCGCGAAGATCCCGGCAAGGCCGACATAGGCCGAGTTTTGGGTGAGTGCATAGATCTGCACCGGGACCGCGAAAATGGTCAGGTTGGCACCGATGACGGTCGGGACGCCTGCCGCGAAGAGCCGACGGAAGTCGGGCGACTGCAGCGGCGTGAGATCGGCGAAGAGACGGCCCCTCGGGCGGGGCGGACGCCCCCGCACTAGGGCTGCAGCCGCTCGACGTGATTGCCCGTGACGCGAATCCTGTTGTGCACCCGGTTTTCCCGGCCCTGCCAGAACTCGACGACGTCGGGGGCGATCAGGTAGCCGCCCCAGTTCGGCGGCACGGGGACCTCATCGAGATCGGCGAAACGTTGTGTGACGTCAGCTAATTGGCCAAGCAGCGCCGTCCGCGACGCGATCGGTCGGGATTGGTGCGACGCCCAGGCGCCCAGCTGTGAACCGCGCGGCCGGTGACGCCAATAGTCTTCCGTGACGTCTGCGGGCACCTTCGTCACCGGACCGCGGACGTGCACCTGGCGCCCGAGCAGATACCACGGAAAAGTCGCCGATGCGTATGGCGTCGCAGCAAGTTGAGCGCCCTTGTCGGAGTCGTAGTTGGTGAAGAACGTGATGCCGGTGTCGTCCACGCTTTTGCACAACACCGACCGGGTCACCGGTCTTCCGTGATCGTCGACGGTTCCGACGACCATCGCGTTGGGCTCGGCGACACCCGCGCTCTCGGCGTCGGCTAACCACTTGCGCAGCAGGGCAACCCAACCGTCGGCGAGCCAGTCGGCGTCCAGGTCGGGGCTGCCGTCCTTCTCGACCGAGCCGTACTCCACGCGCATTGCGGCCAGTCGCTCATTTTCCGGGGTAGCCACGAGCCAACGCTACGCCCCAACAGTTCGGCGGCGTGTTACCGACCGGTAGCGAATGGCGGTGGACCGGGTGCGAGAATCGCAGCCATGACTGCGGTACCTAGTGCTGATTCTGCTCCTCGCGTGCGCGAAGACTTCGTGCCTGGCCTGGAAGGCGTCGGGGCCTTCACCACCGAGATCGCCGAGCCGGACAAGGACGGTGGCGCGCTGCGGTACCGCGGCGTCGACATCGAAGACCTCGTCGATCGCCGGATCACCTTCGGCGACGTGTGGGGCCTGTTGGTCGACGGCAGGTTCGGTCAGGGATTGCCGCCCGCCGAGCCGTTTCCGTTGCCGATCCACAGCGGTGACGTCCGCGTCGACGTGCAGGCCGGCCTGCCGATGCTGGCGCCGATCTGGGGCTATCCCCCGCTGTTGGACATCGACGACGCCACCGCCCGCGATCAGTTGGCCCGCGCGTCGGTGATGGCGCTGTCCTATGTTGCGCAGTCCGCCCGCGGTATCTATCAGCCTGCTGTGCCGCAGCGCATGATCGACGAATGCGCCACGGTGACATCGCGTTTCATGACGCGATGGCACGGCGAGCCGGACCCGAGGCATGTCGAGGCGATCGACGCGTACTGGGTGTCGGCCGCCGAGCACGGAATGAACGCCTCGACGTTCACCGCCAGGGTGATCGCGTCGACCGGCGCCGACGTGGCGGCGGCGCTATCGGGTGCGATCGGCGCGATGAGCGGACCGCTGCACGGCGGCGCACCGGCGAGGGTCATCCCGATGATCGAGGAGGCCGAGCGCACCGGCGATGCGCAGGCAGTCGTCCGCGGCGTGCTGGACCGCAAGGAGAAACTGATGGGCTTCGGTCACCGCGTGTACCGCGCGGAGGACCCGCGAGCCCGGGTGCTGCGGGCCACCGCCAAGCGCCTCGAGGCGCCCCGCTATGAGGTCGCCGCCGCCCTGGAGCAGGCCGCGCTGGCCGAACTTCGCGAGCGCCGACCCGACCGCGCTATCGAGACCAACGTGGAGTTCTGGGCGGCCGTCATCCTCGACTTCGCCGAGGTACCCGCCAAGATGATGCCCGCGATGTTCACCTGTGGGCGCACGGCCGGATGGTGCGCGCACATCCTCGAACAGAAGAAGCTGGGCAAGCTGGTCCGCCCGTCGGCGGTCTACGTCGGGCCCGCTCCGCGCAGCCCGGAGTCCGTCGAGGGCTGGGACGAGATCGCGAAGGGCTGACTTCGCTGGCGACCATCACCACGTTCGAGTCGGCGGCGCGCAGTTTCGCCGCCCTCGCCCATCGCATCCCCGACGAGGCCTGGGACGGGCCCGGACTCGGCGACTGGGACCTGCGCTCGCTCGTCGGGCACACGTCGCGCTCGCTGATCACAGTCATCACGTATCTGCAGACGCCCGCTGAGCGCGAGGACGTGGCGACGCCGCAGGAGTATTACGTCGGGATCGCCGATTACATGGCGAAGGCGGGCGCCGAGGCGATCACCGAACGCGGCAGGCAGGCGGGCCGCGACCTCGGCGAGGACCCGGTGCGCACGATCGACGACCTCGTCGAGCGCGTACTGGGCGAGCTTGCCACGGCGGGGGACCCGCTGATCGAGGTGATCGGCGGACTGGGCCTGCGGTTGCAGACCTACCTGCCGACGCGGACATTCGAAATGGCCGTCCACAGCCTGGATATCGCACGCGCAGCACATATTTCGCTCGATCTGCCCGCCGACGTGCTCGACGAAGCCAGCGTGCTCGCGACACGCGTGGCCCTGGCGACGGGGCGAGGAGACGAACTGCTGCTGGCGCTGACGGGCCGGGCCGGGCTTCCGCCGGGCTTCTCCGTCGTGTGACTGCGATGACTTTTGGATCCGTGGATAGTCGGTAGTAGCGACCACCCTCGAAAGGAGACCACCATGGCCATCGAAGTTCAGCCCGCAGTGCTGCCGCACCTGGTTGTCGACGACGCCGCCGCCGCGATCGACTTCTACGTCAAGGCGTTCGACGCGGTCGAACACGGCCGCGTCCCGGGCCCCGACGGCAAGCTGATCCACGCCTCGCTCGGCATCAACGGCTCATCGGTGATGCTCAACGACGACTTCCCCGAGATGAGCGGCGGTAAGTCGATGCACCCGAAGGCGCTCGGCGGATCGCCGGTCACCATCCATCTGGTGGTCACCGACGTCGACAAGAAGTTCCAGCAGGCAATCGACGCGGGCGCCACCGTCGTCATGCCTGTTGAAGACCAGTTCTGGGGCGATCGCTACGGCGTCCTGCAGGACCCGTTCGGGCACCAGTGGTCGATGGGTCAGCCGGTGCGCGAGGTCAGTCCGGAGGAGATCGAAGCGGCGATGAAGCAGCAGTAGCCGCAGTTCCTCCGGCCACACGCGTCTCAGCGCCGCAGCCCGGCCAGCACCCGCTGCGGAAGCGACGGCGCCGGGGCGGTGGCCGCAACGGCCAGCATGTCGGCGACCGAGGTGAACTTGTCCCGCGGCCGGTTCTCGCCACCGCGGGCAACCTCGGCTTCGTCGATGGCTCGCCACCCCTCGGCATCGACCACCGCCGGGCACCGGCTGCGCACCAGCTTGTCCAAGGCCGCGGGCTTGGCGACCGGGTCGATGAGGAGACCGGCGTTGTAGTCGTCGACGAGGCGCTGCACCGTCTGCAGCGCACACGACTTGTTCGTGCCGATGAATCCGGTCGGTCCGCGTTTGATCCAGCCCGCGACATAGCTGCCGCGCACCGGCTGACCAGTCTTCGGGTCGACGACCCGGCCGCCGTCGTTCGGCACCACCGCGGCGGTCTCGTCGAACGGCAGATCGCGGATCGCCTTGCCGCGGTATCCAATTGACGTCAACACCAGCCCCGCGGGCAGCGCCGTCGTCTCCTCGGTGCCGGTGACCGCGAACTCGACGCCCTGCGCGCGCTCGCCGCCGAGGATCCGCTTCGGTGTCAACCGGTACGCCAGCCGGATCCGCGGCTTGGCGACTGGCGCCGACGCGTCAGCAAGCTTGGAGAGGACCTCGAGCTTGTTGCGGGTCAGCGGATCTTCAACGGTGGCCAGTTCGGCGCGCACACGCTCGTGGTCGGCAGAGTCGAGCACCACGTCGCACGTCGACGCCAGCCCGATGAGTTCGGGCAGCGTGAACGCGGACTGCGCAGGCCCGCGGCGGGCGGCGATCACCACTTCGTTCACGCGCGAGTCGCGCAGCACCGCCAGCGCGTGGTCGGAGATGTCGGTGCGGGCCAACACGTCTGGTTCCGTGGTGAGGATGCGCGCGACGTCGAGGGCCACGTTGCCGTTGCCAATGATGACGACCCGCTCGTCACTCAAATCGACTGGCCGGTCGGTGAATTCGGGATGGCCGTTGATCCACGCCACCATTTCCGTGGCTGTGCCGGTGCCCGGGAGACCCATGCCGTCGACGTCGAGGCGACGGTCGTTGGGCGCGCCGACGGCGTAGAGCACGGCGTGGTGGTGTGCCAGCAGCTCCGCGTGGGTGACGTCTGATCCCACGTCGACGTTGAGGAAGAACCTGAACCCGGAACGCCGCGCGATGCGGTCGAACAGCCTCGTTACCCGTTTGGTGCTCTGATGGTCGGGCGCGACGCCCGCGCGCACCAGCCCGTAGGGCGTCGGCAGCTTCTCGAAAACGTTGACCCGCACGCCCTTCTGAGTGAGAAGTTCGTCGGCGGCATACATCGCGGCTGGGCCGGATCCCACGACGGCCACCCTCAGCGGGCCACTCCCGCGCGGATAGACCACCGGCGCCTCGATCACCGGCGCCAGCTTCGACGTCGGGGGCACCTTCTCGCCGGGCGCGCGCTGTGGGTAGAACGCCGCGTTGAGTTCGACGAACGGCAACTGCTTCGACTCCAGCTTGGAGTCGGGCGCTATCGCTCCGACGGGACACGCGCTCACGCACGCCCCGCAGTCGACACAGGCCACCGGGTCGATATGGAGCATCTCGGCGGTCGCAAAGCCCGGCTCATCCGGCGACGGATGAATACAGTTCACCGGGCAGGCGTAGACACAGGACCCGTCGCTGCAGCACGACTGGGTGATTACGTGCGGCATGGCGCCCTACGCCGCGCTCACCAGATGCTGACGCTGTGGTTCGCTGCGATACCGGCTCGGCCTGCCGTCGATCTTGCAGATCCGCCACATCAGCTTCGCCAGCGGGTTTATCAAACCCGTGTCGCGACAAAGCATTCGGACGTCACCGAACATGTCGCGCAGCATCTGCCGAGACTCCGGCGATTTGAAGAAGACTTCCTTGCGCACCGAGCGCGGGATATCGAATTCCTTCCAAAACGCCCGCGGCGGCACGATGATCGCCGAGCACAAGATCCGCATGGTCAACGGGACGTAGGTCGACAGCCAGAACCGCTTGCGCCGCGGCAAATGCGGAACCCGCTTGCGCAGATATTCATGCGCGAACGAGATGTGGCGCGCCTCCTCAGCGACGTGGATCGCCATCACTCGCTCCATGATCGGGTGTAGCGTCTTGCCCTCGCGCAGAATGCTTTTCTGGGTGTGGTCGATCGGTTCCTCGCCCGCGAGAATTCCGAACCAGAACGGGATCGGCAGCGGACCGGCGACCAACGGAATCAACGGCTGGACCCACTTGAGCAGCCTCGGCATCCCGGGCACGTCGGCGCCGATGCGGTTGACCATCTCCTGGAACATCAGGGTGTGGTTGCACTCTTCGACCGCCTCATGCAGGCAATACCGATATTCCGGCGAGCCGTTGGGCGTCCAGAACGCGTATTCCATCAGGCCGCGGATCAGGATCGACTCGAAGTGCAGGCCGACCTTGGCGACGTTGGCCTGTCGCCACATGCCGATCTGGATCTGCCGCTCTTTCGGCTGCGCCTGGTACCACGGGTGCCGGCCAAGCGGGTCGGTGGCAGGCAGAATCCACCGCTCGTCGTTATCCACCACCGCGTATTCCGGGGAATCCCAGTCGATGTCGGTGTAGGGGTTGAAATTGCGCCGCACTGACCCCTCGGAGAGCGTGGTGAGCAGGTCGGTGTACTCCGTGTCGTCAAGCACATCCATGTTGCGACGCCAGCGCCTGACCATGCGGGTCCTAGCCATCGATGCCTCCCGTGCGGGTTTACATTTGCTGGTTCTTTGTCCAAACACGGTACCGGAGGTATCGCCTATTGAACAGGGCTTGTTTACCCGTTGTGGGGAAGGGGGTTCACGCGAGACAACTGTGATTCAGATCACAATGCAGGCACCCACGAGGGGCGCATAGAACTGACCCGGCCGTCGCGCCGGTGCTACCTCTTCGTTCCGAAGTCACCCGCGGCGGTCGTCCTGTCGCCGCTGGTCACCTCGGAGAACCCCGCCTCGGTGAGGCTGCAGTTGGTGATGATGGCGCGGTGCCCGGGGCTGTTCATCCACCAGTTGACCGCGTTGGCCGGATCGTTGCCGTAGCCGTTGCTCCAGAAAACGACCTCGCCGATCGCGGCGTAGGGCGTGTAACCGGCGTCGGTGGCGCGCTGTACGACGGAGGAACCGTCCGAGCCGACATGGTCGCGCACCCCGTTCTGCAGCATGTCGGTGGCGTGACGCGTGGCGGCCGCCGTTAGCTGGGGATTGGGCGCAACCGGCCCACAGCCATTGGCCGCGCGGGTCGCATTGATCTCGCTCAGCAGGTCAGCGCCGTTATCGGCGTGGGCCGGCCCCGCCGCGAGCACAGCACCAAGCGCCGTCAGGGCCGCCAGATAGACCGGAAAGAGCGGCCGAGCCTTCCCATGACTGATCACGATGCCCCCCCAAATGGGCTCGAGCTGCAGTCCCCCGACTGATCACAGTATGGACACAGCAGCATTTCTTTTTTGGCCGTTTACCCACTTTTCCTCAGATCTTCTGCCCACCCTCCCCGCCGAAAGCCCACACCGAAGGTCACTACTCTTGACCGCATGGCCGACCTGACGATCCCCGCCGACCTCAAACCCAGCGACGGACGGTTCGGCTCCGGACCGTCGAAGGTGCGCCCCGAGCAACTCCAAGCGCTTGCCGCCGCAGTCGATCTCTTCGGCACCTCACACCGACAAGCACCGGTGAAGAACCTGGTCGGCCGGGTGCGCGACGGCGTGCGCCAGCTGTTCTCGGCTCCCGACGGCTACGAGGTCATCCTCGGCAACGGCGGCTCGACAGCGTTCTGGGACGCAGCGGCGTTCGGACTCATCGGCAAGCGCTCGCTGCACCTGACCTACGGCGAGTTCAGTTCGAAATTCGCCTCCGCGGTCAGCAAGAATCCGTTCGTCGGCGACCCCGTAGTCGTGAAGGCCGACCCGGGCAGCGCCCCCGAGCCGCAGTCAGACCCGTCCGTCGACGTCATCGCTTGGGCCCATAACGAGACCTCGACCGGGGTTGCCGTCCCAGTACAGCGCCCCGACGGGTCCGATGACGCGCTCATCGTCATCGACGCCACCTCGGCGGCGGGTGGCCTGCCGGTGGACATCACCGACGCCGACGCGTATTACTTTGCGCCGCAAAAGAATTTCGCGGGCGACGGCGGCCTGTGGATTGCGGTCGTCTCCCCCGCCGCGCTGGCGCGCATCGAATCGATTGCCGCATCAGGGCGCTGGGTGCCCGACTTCCTCTCGCTGCCCATCGCGGTGGAGAACAGTGTGAAGAATCAGACCTACAACACGCCGGCGATCGGCACGCTGATCCTGCTCGCCGAGCAGCTGGACTGGATTCAGAGCAACGGCGGGCTGGACTGGGCCGTCAAGCGGACCGCCGACTCATCGCAGCGGTTGTACGCGTGGGCCGAGGCGTCGCAGTTCGCGACACCGTTCGTTTCGGATCCCGCCCGGCGTTCGCAGGTGGTGGGCACCATCGACTTCTCCGACGACGTCGACGCCGCGGCGGTCGCCAAGGTGCTGCGGGCTAACGGGATCGTCGACACCGAGCCGTACCGCAAGCTCGGCCGCAACCAGTTGCGCGTCGCGATGTTCACCGCCGTCGAACCCGATGACGTCAGCGCGTTGACGCAATGCGTCGACTGGGTGGTGGAACGGCTCTGACCTCGCCTGCCTCGGGCGTGTCGGCCAGGTAACGAGCCGATAACACAGTAGGGTGAGCTGCTAATCGGGCACGGCGCCCCGGCGCCAATGAAGCCCGGAGGAGGTCGGCATGCGGGAACTCAAGGTCGTCGGGCTCGACGTTGACGGCAAACGCATTATCTGCGAATGCGCCGACAGGGGCGAGAAGTTCATCCTGCGCGCCGACGACCGACTGCGAGCCGCCGTTCGCGGTGACAAGTCGGCCGCAGCCCCCACTCACCAAGCCGATACCGAGGTTCAAAACGTGCTGCGCCCCAAGGAGATTCAAGCAAGAATTCGCGCGGGCGCATCAGTCGAGCAGGTCGCGGAGGCTGCGGGTGTCGACATCTCCCGGGTGGAGCGGTTCGCCCACCCGGTCCTGTTGGAACGCTCGCGTGCCGCCGAACTGGCAACTGCGGCGCACCCGGTTCTGGCCGATGGGCCCGCGGTGCTCACGCTGTTGGAGACCGTCACCTCATCGCTGATCGCCCGCGGCCTCGACCCCGACTCCGTCAACTGGGACGCATGGCGCAACGAGGACAGCCGCTGGACGGTGCAGCTGTCCTGGCAGGCCGGACATTCGCAAAACGCCGCACACTTCCGGTTCACCCCTGGCGCACACGGCGGCACCGTCACGGCATTCGACGACGCGGCAAGTGAACTCATCGACCCCGACTTCGCCCGGCCGCTGCGACCCGTGGCCCCGCTCGCCCAGCTCGAATTCGACGAATCCCAGCCACAGGCGCAGATCGAGGTCGAAGAGCCCGAGCCGCCGAAACCCGCGCGCACATCGCGTCCCCGCAAGGGCAAGCCGGCCGTCCCCGCGTGGGAGGACGTGCTGCTCGGGGTGCGCTCCAGCGGCCAGCGCTAGCCGAGGGTCAACGCCAGCAGGGCTAGCCAGGCGCCGGCGACGCCAACGCCGAGTCCGAGCACAAACCACCGCAACACCGGCGTGGTGCGCCATCCCCACACCGTCGGGGCCAAACCGCCGACCGCGACCAGGTTGAGCCCAACGGCCAGCAGCGGATGCACGCGGATCAATCCCATGCTCAACACCACCACTGCGGCCGCCGTCACGGCCGCAACGAATGCGGCCACCGTCAGACCCGTCCCCCACGGCGTCGCGTCGTCGGTCATGGGCAAAATCTAACCCGCTCATAGAAGGCCAGCGCGGCGGCCGTCGCCACGTTCAGTGAGTCGGTGCCGCGCGACATCGGGATCCGGACACGCAGATCGGCCGCGCGCATGGCCGTCTCGGTCAGGCCCGGCCCCTCGGCGCCAACGAGTATCGCGACGCGGTGTTCTCCGACCGACGCCATTGCCTCCGCCAGCGTTGCCGCCGCGGGCTCGGGCGTCAGCGCCAAAATGCGAAAGCCATTCTCGCGCAAGGTTAATAGCTCTGCCGGCCAGGACTGCGCCCACGCGTAGGGCACCAGCAGTGCGTGGCCCATCGACACCCGCACCGCGCGTCGGTACAACGGATCGGCGCAGCCGGTGCCAAAGACCACGGCGTCGACGCCGAGGCCGGCGGCGTTGCGGAAGATCGAACCGAGGTTTTCGTGGTCATTGACGCCTTCGAGCACCGCCACCGTGCGTGCCCCGTCGAGTACCTCCTCGACGCTCAACTCGCCGGGCCGGGGCGCCGCGGCCAGCACCCCGCGGTTGAGGTGGAACCCGACGACGTCGGCCATCACCTCAGCGCTCGCCCGGTAGTACGGGGCGTCGGTAGCGTCGAGGTCGTCGCCGAGCTCACGCAGCCGACGATCGGTGCCCAGCATGGCGCGGGGCCGGAACCGAGACGCCAGCATCCGCTGCACCACCAGGACGCCCTCGGCGATCACCAGACCCTTGCCCGACGGCAGATCGGGCCTGCGGTCGACGCTGTTGAGATCACGGAAGTCGTCGAGCCGCGGATCGCCCGGGTCATCGATATCGACTACGGGACTCATCACCCGCAAGCTACGCGAGGGGCCGCGGCTATGCCTTCTCCTCGACGAGCGCCGTCATCAAATCGGCAGCGATTAACAATGTCTTGCGTTGATCTTCATCCAGCTGCGAAAGCCGCTCCTTTAACCATTCCTGGCTGGCTTTTCGCTCGGCTTCGATCAATTGCGCCCCAGACGGTGAAACAGATACCAAGACTTGACGACCATCGGCGGGATGTGCGCTTCTCGCCACGAATCCCAGGTCAGCGAGCGAGGCGATTACCCGCGTCATCGACGGCGGACGAACTCGTTCCCTAATGGCCAGTGCCCCCGGCGTCATTGCACCCTCTTTGGCAAGCGTCGACAGTGCCGACAACTGCGATAAGGAGACCGACGAATCCGGGCGACGAAACCGTAATTGCCGTGCCAATCTCATAACCGCAAGCGACAAGTCGCTCGCCAACCGTGAATCCCCCTCTTTCACAGTGCAGAGAATAGCGAAGGATGCTTAGGTCGCGTAGCAAAACACCACAGGCTTTCCGCCCGGGGTCGCTGCGACTACGTTGGAAACCGATGAGCGCAGAACCGCACGGCGCGCAGCAGCCGACACCCCCTGCCCTGCCCGCAATCCTGCTTGACCCATGGCCGGTCATCGTCGTGATCGCGACGGGATGGTTGATCGCTGCGGTGCTTGCCTTCACCGTTGCCGGGCTAGAGGAATGGCGTCCCACCTGCGTCGCCGGCCTCGGGGTCGGCGTTCTGGGCACGTCGATTTTTCTGTGGCAACGCAGCGCCGTGCGCCGCGGCTCTCGGGGCGCACAGAGTGGATTGACATGAGGTCGAAATTCAGCAGCGACAAGGAGAACACGGTGGCCGAACCCCTATTACAGGCGCAGATCGATATCGACGCCCCGGTAGCAAAAGTTTGGGAGCTGATCTCCGATTTTGGTCGGATGCCGCAATGGAGCCCGCAATGCCGACTGATGAAAGCGCTCGGCCCGCTCCGGCAAGGCACCCGAACGATCAACCTCAACCGTCGCAATTTTCTCTTCTGGCCCACCACCAGCACCATTACCGAAGTCATTCCGGAGAAAAAGCTGGCGTTCCGGGTCAACACCAATAACACGGTTTGGTCCTACGAACTGGAGCCGAACGGGAGCGGTACCCGGCTGGTGGAAAGCCGCCACGCCGAAAACGGCGTCAAACCCGCGGCGAATTTCACGGTGAACGCACTGTTCGGCGGGGTACCGAACTTCGAAAGCGAGCTGATCGACGGCATGAATACCTCCCTCGCGCGCATCAAGGCGGCTGCCGAAAGTTGACCGGCAGCCCCGCCGACGCGCAGCGGTTACGCGACCTCACCCTGCTGCGCCGCGTACGTGACCGGATGGATCGCGAGTACGCCCAACCGCTCGACGTCGAGGCCCTTGCCCGCGGCGTGAACATGTCGGCCGGTCATCTGTCCCGCCAATTCAAATTGGCCTACGGGGAATCGCCGTATTCCTATTTGATGACCCGCCGCATCGAGCGCGCAATGGCGCTGTTGCGTCGCGGCGATCTGTCGGTCACCGAAGTCTGCTTCGCGGTGGGCTGCTCGTCGCTGGGCACGTTCAGCACCCGGTTCACCGAGTTGGTCGGCATCTCGCCGAGCGCGTATCGAGAACAGACCGCGGGCCTGACCGAGGGCATCGCGTCGTGTGTGGAAAAGCAGGTGACTCGACCGATCAGAAATCGAGAAGCACCGGCCGCCAAGCTCTATCTAACGTGAGCGACATGGACATCACCATTCACTCGAGCTTCCTGCCGCATGTCGACCCCGAGGAGTCGCTCGCGTTCTATCGCGACACACTCGGCTTCGAGGTGCGGCTCGACGTCGGCCGGGGCACCATGCGGTGGATCACCGTCGGACCGCCCAACCAGCCCGACACGTCGATCGTGTTGTACCCGCCGACCGCCACCCCGGGCATCACCGACGACGAGCGCCGCGTCATCGCCGAGATGATGGCCAAAGGCACCTTCGGCACACTGCTGCTGGCCACCAAGGATCTCGACACCACCTTCGCGCAGGTTCAGACCAGTGAGGTCGAGGTTGTTCAAGAGCCGACCCAGCAGCCCTACGGCGTTCGCGACTGCGCGCTGCGTGATCCCGCGGGCAACATGGTCCGCATTCAAGAGGTGAACCGATGACACAGATGAAGGCGACGACGAGTGACGCCGCGAAGAAGATCGATGCGCGTATCGCCGAACTCGGCGATTGGCGGGGCGATGTACTCGCAAGGGTCAGGGCACTCGTCAAAGAGGCTGAGCCCGATGTCGTCGAGGAGTGGAAGTGGCGAGGCGTTCCGGTGTGGTCCCGGGACGGCATGATCTGCACGGGTGAGACATACAAGGACTACGTCAAGCTGACCTTCGCGAAGGGCGCCTCGATCGCAGACCCGGCGGGCCTTTTCAACTCCAGCCTCGACGGAAATACGCGCCGCGCCATCGACATCCGTCGAGAAGACACGCTCGACGAGAAGGCCTTCACGGCTCTCATCCGGTCCGCGGTCGAACTGAACAAGCGATGAGGCAGGCGGCCTAGGTCGGGTCCTGACCGGGTTCCTCGCTCGGCCCCTCCGGCTCGTCGGTACTCGGGGCGTCGGACTGCTCGGCGCTCGGCGGCGGCGGCGGTTCGACGACGTCGAGGACGCCGTCGTCGTAGGGGTCATAGAGCGGTGACCCGGTCCCTGCGGGCGCGGGGGTGTCCGAGTGCGCACCACAGCCGTATTCGGAATCGACGACATGGCCGTCGGCCGACAGCTCGTTGGCGCAGACGCCGAACATCAAACCGAGCGCTCCGGACAGCGGTAGGTAGAAACCGCAGTCCCGGCAGACCCGGCGGGTGGATCTGGCCATCGCGGACCCCGGACCGTAGTCGCCGTCGTGCCAGCGCTGCGCGGCGTCGGCGCGACCGAGTTCGCTGAGCAGACGCCGCCGACCCAGCCCGAGTTCATAGGCGACGTCGTCGATCGCCGGGTCGCCGGTCGCGGCGAAGCCGGGCACCAGGCGAGGGTCCTCGACGGGTGCGGCGAGGAGGTCGCCAGGTCCGAGATCGCCGGGCCGCAACCGCTCCTGCCAGGGCACCCACTTGGGTGCCAGCAGCGCCGTCGGCCCCGGAACCAAAACCACTTCGCTGATCGTCGCGTGGTCGGCGCCCGGATGGGCAGCCACCACCACGGCCCACTGCCAGCCTTGGTAGCCGGGCAGGTTGGCCAGGAAACGATGGGTGACCGCGCTGGCGTCGTCGAACGTCGCGCCCAGATAGTCGCCGACGGTGTCGCCACTGTGCTCGGCTATCGCCGCGCGCGCCTGATCGACGGCGCCCATCAGCACCGCTTCCAACTCCGGCGACCGCTCGACCGGCTGCGTCGCCGAGCCGTCCTCGGTGGATTCCGTCACGCTGTCCACGCGTCAATAGTGCCTGACCGGCGCAGCGGCAGCCACACCCGGTCGGCTGCGCGCCGGCGTCATCTCAATGGGGGAGAATCTATGTGTGAGCGGATCGCGGCGGGACCCCCGAGACCAGGCAGGCCCGCGCGATCCTCGCTACTACCCGCCGCGGCCGCCGTCAGCGCGCCCCGGAGAACACCCCGGCATGGCGAACTATCCGAGCGACGGGGCGGATGACCGTCGCCAGCGCCGCCCATCAACCCCCAGCGCGAACCGCTATCTGCCGCCACTGAACGAGCGGCGATCCGACCGCACTGATCCCGGGATCGGCGAAGCCGCCGGGCGCGGCGTGATCGGCGGACCCCGCTCGGCGGCTCAGCGCAGCCGGGAGATGGGCTCGAAGATGTACGGCCTGTTCCAGCGCGCCGCCACCGCCGACGGCGCCGACAAGTCCGGGTTGACCGCGCTGACATATCCCGTCATGGCCAACTTCGCCGTCGACGCCGCCATGGCGGTCGCGCTCGCCAACACCTTGTTCTTCGCGGCGGCAACGGGCGAGAGCAAGAGCAAGGTCGCGCTGTACCTGCTCATCACCATCGCGCCGTTCGCCGTCATCGCGCCACTGATCGGACCGGCGCTGGACCGTCTTCAGCACGGTCGCCGAGTGGCGCTCGCCATGTCGTTCACCCTGCGCACCGTGCTCGTCCTGCTGTTGATCGCGAACTACGACGGGGCGACGGGAAGTTTCCCGTCGTGGGTGCTGTATCCGTGCGCACTGGGAATGATGGTGCTGTCCAAGTCATTCAGCGTGCTGCGCAGCGCCGTGACGCCGCGTGTGCTGCCGCCCACCATCGACCTGGTGCGGGTCAATTCGCGGCTGACGGTATTCGGTCTGCTCGGCGGCACCATCGTCGGCGGCGCAGTGGCAGCGGGGGCGGAATATCTGTTCGGCCTGTTGCACATGCCCGGCGCGCTGTACGTCATCGTCGCGCTGACCGCCGCGGGCGCCGTGCTGTCGATGCGCATCCCGAAGTGGGTGGAGGTCACCGAGGGCGAGGTGCCCACCACACTGAGCTATCACGGCGGTGACGGCGAGCTGCGTCGCCACCCGCATCGGTCCTCCGGGCCTGGTCCCGCGCGACAACCGCTGGGCCGCAACATCATCACCTCGCTCTGGGGTAACTGCACGATCAAGATGATGGTGGGGTTCCTGTTTCTCTACCCCGCGTTCGTGGCCAAGTCGCACGACAAGAGCGGCTGGGAGCAGCTGATGATACTCGGGCTGATCGGCGCTGCGGCCGCAATCGGAAACTTCGGCGGCAACTTCGCCAGCGCGCGGCTGCAGCTCGGGCATCCCGCACAACTGGTGGCACGCAGCTCGATCGCGGTCACCCTGGCGGCACTGGCCACCGCGCTGACCGGGAAGCTGATGGTGGCCGCGCTGGCGGCGCTGGTGACCTCCGCGGCCGGTGCGATTGCCAAGGCGTCACTGGACGCGTCGCTGCAGGACGATCTACCGGAGGAGTCGCGGGCGTCGGCGTTCGGGCGGTCGGAGTCGCTGCTTCAATTGGCGTGGGTGGTGGGCGGCGCGGCAGGTGTGCTCGTGTATACCCAACTGCACGTTGGCTTTACGCTCATCTCCGCAATGCTGATCCTCGGTCTGGCGCAGACGCTGGTGAGCTACCGCGGCGACTCGCTGATACCGGGACTCGGCGGCAACAGGCCGGTGGTGGCGGCCCAGGAGGGCGCGCCCGCGGTTGGCGGAGAAGCCAACGGCCGCAACAACTCTGCGGCGGCGTGGCGCGAGTGAAAAAAGGCTTGGCGGTCCTGGTGGCCGTTGCGGTACTGGCGTCTGCGGCGACGGGTGTGCTGATCTGGCGTCTGACCCGCAACCCAGCACCGCGGCATCCGGAGATCAGCGCCTACACCCGCGGCCAACTGGTGCGCCTCGGCCCGTACCAGTACTGCGCGGTGCTGAACCCCACCGACTGCGAAACACCGCGCACCGACGGCGAACTGACCGTCGACCGCCGTCACCCGGTGCAGTTGTCGGTGCCCACCGCGATCGCGAGCGCACCGTGGATCCTTGTGCGCTCCTACGAAGGATCCGACATCGTCAACGAGTTCCGTCCCGGCAGCACGCATGCCGTCACGATCCCGACGATGGACCCGAACCGGGGTAGGTTGTTCGGCTTCGCGGTCCAGCTACCCACGATCGTCCGCGACGAGCAGGGTAACGAGTTGCCCTGGACGCATGCCGAATGGTCGGTCAGGACCGTCTGGCCCTAGCCGGCGGAGTGCTCCGCGGGTACCCGCTCGCCCTCGCGGGTCGGGCCCGGCGGTGTGCCGTCGCCAAAGGGTCTGCCGCCCAACGCTTCCCGGCCGTGCGCTGTGAGCCAGTTGGAAAGGTCCGGCCCCTTCGGGACGATGCGCGTCGGGTTGATGTCGGTATGCACGATGTAGTAGTGCTGCTTGATCTGGACGAAGTCGATGGTGTCGCCGAAGCCGGGCGTCTGGAACAGGTCGCGGGCATAGCCCCAGAGGGCAGGCATCTCGTCGAGCTTGGACCGGTTGCATTTGAAGTGGCCGTGATAGACGGGGTCGAAGCGGGCCAGCGTGGTGAACAGCCGCACGTCGGCCTCGGTGATCGTGTCGCCGACCAGATACCGCTGGTGTTCCAGCCGTTCGTTCAGCCAATCCAGTGCGGTGAACAACCGGTCGAAGGCCTTGTCGTAGGCCTCTTGTGAGCCGGCGAAACCACAGCGGTACACGCCGTTGTTGACCTCGGTGTAGATGCGCTGGGCCACTTCGTCGATCTCGTCGCGCAGCTTTTCGGGATACAGCTGCGGTGCGCCGTCGCGGTGGTACTGCGTCCACTCGGTCGACAGATCGAGCGTCATCTGCGCGAAATCGTTGGTGACGACCTGTCCGGTAGGCACGTCGACGATCGCCGGCACCGTGATGCCCTTCGGGTAATCGGGGATACGGGCGAAGTAGGCGTCCTGCAGTCGCGGGATCTTCAGCACCGGATCCACCCCGCCGGGGTCGAGGTCGAAGGTCCAGCTGCGCTCGTCGTGCGTCGGCCCGCAGAAGCCGATGGACAACACGTCTTCCAGGCCAAGCAGTCTGCGCACGATGATCGCGCGGTTGGCCCACGGGCACGCGCGCGCGACGATCAGCCGATACCGACCCGGTTCGACGGGGTAGCCGTCTCTATCGTCGGCCGTGATACGGGTGGTGATGTAGTTGGTGTCGCGGTTGAACTCGCCGCCGCGGGAGACGTATGCCATGTCACCAGCATGCCCTCAGTCACCGAACGGGTAGAGCGGGTAGCTAGGCCTGGCCGTCGAGTTCCCGAGCGACTGCGCGGACCACCTCGGACACCCGACGCGCGACCTTGCGATCCGGATAGCGGCCCTTGCGCAGCTCGGGCTGCACCGCCCCCTCCAGCAGCGTGATCATGTCCTCGACCATGCCGTGCAGCTCGTCGGGTGTGTGCTTGTGTTCGGCGGCGGCGGCCTCCCGGCGAGTGCGGGTCACGCTCGGCGGCGGCTCGAGAACCTTCACGCTCAGCGCCTGCGGCCCGCGACGCCCGGCGGCCATACCGAATTCGACGCGCTGCCCAGCCTTCAGTCCTTCGACACCGGCAGGCAACGCCGAGGACCGGACGTAGACGTCCTCGCCCTCCTCCTGCGACAGAAAGCCGAAACCCTTCTCGGCGTCGTACCACTTAACCCGGCCGGTCGGCACTACACTCACCCGCTCATAGTCTCGAAAGAACATCAACAACAAAGGAAAGCGTCCCGCCGTTTTCGCAGGGACGCGTTGTGGTGATCCTACTCGGAGGCTGCGCCGACCAGCACCCCCATTACTAGGTAGTCTGAATGCACCGCTGGAGGAAGAGATGCGCCTGATCCTGAACATCATTTGGTTGGTCTTCGGCGGCCTCTGGCTGGCGCTGGGCTACCTGCTGGCGGCGCTGATCTGCTTCGTGCTGATCATCACGATCCCGTTTGGTTTCGCGTCGCTGCGCATCGCCTCCTACGCGCTGTGGCCGTTCGGCCGCACCGTCATCGACAAACCGGGAACCCGGCCCGGCGCCCTGATCGGCAACATCATCTGGGTGCTGCTGTTCGGCATCTGGCTGGCCATCGGACACATCGTCACCGCCGTCGCGATGGCGGTCACCATCATCGGTATCCCGCTGGCGCTGGCCAACCTCAAGCTGATCCCCGTGTCGCTGGTGCCGCTGGGCAAGGAGATCGTGCCGGTCGATTCTGTCAACGCACCCGTGCGAGCCGCCGCATGACCGTCACCGCCCTGGGTGTCCCGTCGGTGTTGCGCTCCGTCGGACCGGCGCCGACCGACGGGCCGCTGATCGACACGTACGGCCGGATCGCCACCGATCTGCGGGTGTCGCTGACCGACCGCTGCAACCTGCGCTGCACCTACTGCATGCCCGCCGAGGGCCTGGACTGGATGCCGGGCGACGAACTGCTGACCGTCGACGAGCTGACCCGCTTGATGCGCATCGCCGTGACCCGGCTCGGGGTCACCCGCGTCCGCTTCACCGGCGGCGAACCGCTCCTGGTCAAGCGGCTCGACGAGGTCGTCGCCGCGACCGCCGCGCTGCGACCGCGCCCCGAAATCTCGTTGACCACCAACGGAATTGGGCTCGACCGGCGGGCGGCGGGCCTGAAACGGGCGGGGTTGAATCGCATCAACGTGTCGCTGGACACCGTCAATGCCGAGCACTTCACCCGCATCACGCGCCGCGACCGGCTGGCCGACGTCCTCGCCGGCCTTGCCGCGGCACATCAGGCCAGCTTGCGACCGGTGAAGGTGAATGCCGTGCTCGACCCGGCGACGGGGCTCGAGGATGCGGTGTCGCTGTTGCGGTTCTGCCTCGAGCACGACTACCAGCTCCGCATCATCGAACAGATGCCGCTGGACGCCGGGCATCAGTGGTCGCGGGGCGCGACGCTCGACGCCGACGACGTTCTGGCCGGCCTGCGACGCCACTTCACCCTGACACCGGATCCCGCGCCAAGGGGGTCGGCGCCTGCCGAGTTGTGGCTCGTCGACGGTGGCCCCGCGACGGTCGGCATCATCGCGTCGGTGTCGCACGCGTTCTGCTCGGACTGCGACCGCACCCGCCTGACGGCCGACGGCCAGGTCCGCAGCTGCCTGTTCTCGCGCGAGGAGACCGACCTTCGCGCCCTGATGCGTGCGGGCGCCGACGACGACGCCGTCGAGGCTGCCTGGCGGACGGCGATGTGGGCCAAGCCGGCCGGACACGGCATCAACGATCCCGACTTCGTACAGCCCGACCGCCCGATGAGCGCGATCGGCGGCTGACCACGATGGAGACGACGACGGCGATCCAGCTGACCGTCCGCTATTTTGCTGCGGCCCGCGCGGCTGCGGGCGTGGAGACCGAAACGCTGCGGGTGGCACCGGGCACAAGCGTCGCGGCGCTCGTCGATACCCTCGCCGCGCGCGAACCAGGCCTCGCCAAGGTGCTACGCCGATGTTCATTTCTCTGCGACGGAATCGCCGTGCGCAACGACGGGAAAGAGCTGACCGACGGCCAGACCATCGACGTGCTGCCCCCTTTCGCCGGCGGTTAACGGTGATTTGCATCACATAACGAAATGGTCACAGGCCGGCGGTTGAACGCTGGAGGGCGGTCTATACCAGCGAAATCACTTGGAATTCCAGCGGTTTTAGAACGCTATTAGGATTTGCCAGCCGTCGAAACGCCCGACGGGGCTAAAAATGACGACAACGCTGCGAACCGTTATGTTCTTCCGCAAGCCAGTCGACCCTAATCGGCTAGCCCTTCCTGTTCGATTGCGCCGAGCTCCATCCGTCGGGCAGGGATCGCCGAACAACGTGGATGGAGGCGGGGGACCCACCGGTCCACCGATACAAAAGGACCAGGAACCGGCAGCGGTTCCTTGGGGTGAAGCCGACACCGTTGTGATCGACGGCAAGGCCGGGCAACCTCTCCAGCCCGAACCCGACAGCTGACCTCGTGGGCGCAATAGAGAGGACACATCGCACCCATGAGTGGACGGCATCGTAAGCCCACTGCATCGGCAAAATCAGTCGCGAAAGTCGCCTTCACGGGCGCAGTCATCGGCAGCGGAGGCCTCGCCCTGGCGGGGCATGCTGGCGCCGCCACCGACGGTGAATGGGACAAGGTTGCCCGCTGCGAGTCCGGCGGCAACTGGGCGATCAACACCGGCAACGGCTACCAGGGCGGGCTGCAGTTCTCGCCCAGCACGTGGCGTTCACACGGCGGCGGCGAATATGCCCCCGCCGCCAACATGGCCACCAAGGATGAGCAGATCGCGGTCGCCGAGCGCGTGCTGGCCTCCCAGGGCCGTGGCGCATGGCCCGTCTGCGGCACTGGTCTCTCCGGGTCCACCCCGCGCAACGTCATCGACGACGCCAAGCAAGCCGTCGACAACGCGGTCAACAACGCGCTCGACTCGGTCGGCCTGAACGGCGAAGTGCCGCCGCCTCCGCCGTTCGACCCCTTCGCACCGCCGCCCGAGGCCGCCCCGGCCGACGCGCTGGCTGCCCCGCTGCCCCAGGCTCCGCCTGCACCCGAGCTTCCACCGGCGCCCGAGCCCGTCGCGCTCGATGTCGCGCTTTCGCCCGCCCCTACGGAGGCACCCGTCGTCGACGCTGCGCTCCAGCAGCCGGCACCCGTCGAGGCGCCCATCGTCGACGCTGCGCTCGAACAGCCGGCACCCGTCGAGGTACCGCCCGCCGCGCCCCTCGATGACGTGAACCTCGCGGCGCCCGCGCCTGACTGGGACTTCGCTCCCGAGGCACCCGCTGACGGACCGCAGGAATGGTCGCTGCACATGGCTCCCATGCCCCTCGAGCCCGCTGCCCCGGTGTCGCCGGGTCCGGCTCCGGCGCTGGCCGCCCCCGCAGGTGATCCGCTGGCGGCGCTGAACTCAGTCGACATCCCGCAGCCCGCATTCGACGCCGCCAACCAGGCGATGACGGGTGACCTGCCGGTGACGCCCGCCGAGATCCCGCACCTGGCGAGCCCGAACAACCTCGCCCCGGGTTACACGATGGATGAGGGGACGCTGCCGGCGCAGGGCCCCAATGTCGGGTACCTCAAGGAACTGTGGCACGCGATCCAGACGCAGGACATCACGGGTAAGGACGCGCTGCTAGCGCTCTCCCAGCGTCCGCTGACCACGCCTGCGCCGGAGAACGTCAACGGTCCCAATCCCGGTGCCGCGGTTGCGCCTGCGCCGCTGCCCGCGGACGCCGGACTGCCTCCGACCGCCTGACCGGTCCGCTTAGGCCGAACCCACCCATTCGTCGGAGCCGTCGGCGAAGAACTGGTGTTTCCACACCGGCAACCGCGCTTTGACGGCGTCCACCAGACGCGCACAGGTGTCGAACGCCGCCTGCCGATGGTCGGCGGCAACGGCGGCCACCAACGCGGCATCACCGATCTGTAAGGCACCGATGCGGTGGCTGACGGCGATCGCCCGCACACCCGAGCAGTCGGCGGCGATCTCGGCGGCCACATCGGCGAGGGTCTGCTGCGCCGACGGGTGCGCGGAATACTCCAGCCGGGTGACGGTGCGCCCGCCGTCGTGGTCGCGGACGACACCGGCGAAACCGACGACCGCACCTGCGGCCTGATGCGCGACGATCCCCTCGTGCTCAACGAGTTCGATGGTGTGCTCGAGCATGCGCTGGATCAGCTTGCGGGCAAGGACCATTCGTCATGAACGCGACCGTGCTGCGCGCCGATCTGACCGAGCACACCATCGAACTCGTTGAGCACGAGGGGATCGTCGCGCATCAGGCCGCAGGTGCGGTCGTCGGTTTCGCCG
>LZSH01000188.1 GCA_001665255.1 Mycobacteriaceae bacterium 1482268.1
CTCGGTGACATTCGGGCACTCGCAGAGATCGAGACCACACGCATACGAATCCGACGTGCCGCTCGGGCACTCGATGAGGTGATCGCCGCACTGAGCCGAACCAACGGGCACGAAGCCACACCGTCAGCGGACACCATCGAGTTCGTGAGCGAGGCGTTCGACCGCGAACTGCTATACCTGATGGCGGTATTCGATGGCTACGGTCGCGCGTTCGTGCGCTGGCTGGACCCGACCTCGGGTCGAGACTTGCGTAAGTCGCTGCACTCGGCCAAGACGCTCGATGACTACGTAGACCCCCACTACTGCGGCGCGCCACAACTCACCCGGTTGCGTGAGTTGCAGCGGTTCGCATTCGCCTGTTCCCAGCTCCGCAACCGCATCCACGATGCCGTCCTACCCACCGGGGCCTTCACCAACCGGACCTACGGCAACAGCCAGGCCATTGCTATCGACCTCGGTCAGACAGACGTTGAGCTGACTCAGGCACTAGTCGACCGCCTTGGGGTCTGGCGGACCACACCGCCTAATGCGATCTTCAGCCAGCCGACTACCGTCGCCGAGGTCGCCACCACTGCCGTGGAGCTGTTCAGGGCGAGCCTGGAGTACATCGACCTATTCACGTATCTGATCATGTGCACAAAGCCGGTCGACGCGCCCAACGCCGTCGAACTGCTCGGCAAGGTCACCGACACCGGGTATCGACCACCAGAACCACATCCAACCGAGGCGCTCTACAGACAGTTGTTCCGCTGGGACTGAACGCCAACGCCCCATACTCAGTCCGTGCAGGTTACGGATCGACGCAATTCACGCGAAGATCCCCGACGCACAGCTCTCGTGGCAAGTAAATGAAGAGTTCCAAACGATGTTGGACTCCAACATCGTCAAACCCTTTGACGACAGCTTGGCGCGCGCGGAGTGGGGCTGGACGGGGCGCTACGACCTGCGGCAACGATCGACAGCTTTCTGGTCGATTCCCAGGGGCACCCAGACTTTCATTCGCGAGACCGAGCGTCCCCGAACGCCTAAAATTTGACGCTCGGGAATCGGTTCTGAAGGGGTGCGATGAGGCTTGCCGGCAAGGTCGCGCTGATCACCGGTTCCGGACGTGGGCTGGGCCGCGGCATAGCGCAGGCGATGGCTGAGGCGGGCGCGAAAGTGGTGGTCAACGAGCGCAAAGCCGAAGGTGCGCAGGCAGTCGCCGCGGCGCTCACGGACGCGGGCCATGAGGCGATCGGTGTCGCGGCTGACGTCTCGTCAAGCGCCGATGTCGCGCGGTTGTTCGCAGAGACGGTTGATAGCTTCGGCAC
>LZSH01000189.1 GCA_001665255.1 Mycobacteriaceae bacterium 1482268.1
CCGTGTGCACTCGGGTCGATCAAGGGCAACCTCGGCCACACCGAAGGCGCCGCCGGTATCGCAGGCCTGATCAAGGCCGTCCTGAGCCTGCATCACCGCGTGGTCCCTCCTTCACGGTTCGCCGAGACCGAGAACCCACAACTGCGGCTGGCCGATGGCGGCCTACGGCTCTTGACCGAGCCGATGACCCTGTCCGCGGGCACCGTCTATGCGGGCGTGTCCAGCTTCGGCATCGGGGGGACCAACTGCCACGTTGTTCTCACCAGCGCCCCAGAAGAGGAACCTGCGCCCACCGCCTCGGGCGGGGGAATCATCACCCTGTCTGGTGATTGCCCAGAGTCCTTGCGCCGCAATGCCCACGCGCTCGCAGACGACATCGAAAACAGCGACATCCCGCTGGCACAGCTGTGCTGGTCGACCAACCGGATCAAGGCCTCGGGGAAGTCACGGCTGGCAATCATGGCACAAGACCGCGAGGAATCCCTTGCCGTGCTTCGCGGCGAGCTCGTGACGGGCACAGCCGCGCCGATGTCGGCCGGCTGGCTGTTCAGCGGGCAGGGTACGCAGTACGCCGGCATGGGCAGCGCGCTGTGCGAGCGGAGTTCCCTGTTCCGGAAGGCTTTCGACGAGGTCGACGCGGCAATGACGCCGCACCTCGGCCAGCGGTTGCGTGACGTCACGGACGACGAGCGCGTGAACGCGACGCAGTTCGCGCAGCCGGCGATTTTCGCCCTGCAATACGCCCAGGCAGCGACGCTGCTGGAGCTCGGGGCCGAACCAGCATGGCTGCTAGGACACAGCATCGGCGAGTATGCC
>LZSH01000190.1 GCA_001665255.1 Mycobacteriaceae bacterium 1482268.1
ACCGGCTCTCGCGGTCGCGGCACGCGGAATAGTTCACTTCGATGCGCCTCGGAACACTCGCCAAGAATGCAGCGGCCGTCCTCGTCACCGGAGCGGTGGGCGGCCTTGCCAGTCGGCCTGCTCAATCGTCTTGGTATGCCAAGCTGCGAAAGCCGTCGTTCCAGCCACCGCGCCAGGTGTTCCCGATCGTTTGGCCGCTGCTGTATGCAGACATCGCCGCAGTCTCGGCAACGACGGTCGATCAGCTCGAGGCGCAGCGTCGTCCGGACAAGGCTCGTGCCTACCGCATTGCGCTGGCGGTGAACCTTGTCCTCAACGCGAGCTGGTCCTGGCTGTTTTTCAATCGCCGCATGCTGGGCACATCGGCCGTCGCGGCAGCGGCGCTGACCGCGAGCAGCGCCGACCTGTCCCGACGGGCAATTGACGCGCGGACCCCCAGTGGTGCCCCGCTGGTGCCGTATCCCGTGTGGTGCGCGTTCGCGACGGTGCTGTCGACGCGAATCTGGATGCTGAACCGCTGAGGCCGGGCGCTCGGGGAGAAGGAGCGCTCGCGCATACCAGTTATGTATGCCATCATATATAGCGTGGTCAGCAACCCACGAGAGCGAATGATCGTCTCGGCCGCGCTCTTGATCCGCGAACGCGGTGCTCAGGCGACCGCGATTTCGGACGTGCTGAAGCACAGCGGCGCGCCCCGGGGGTCGGCCTATCACTACTTTCCCGGTGGCCGCACGCAGCTGCTCGAAGAGGCCACCGATTACGCCGCGGCGTACATCGCCGAGAAGATCTCCGCGTCGGATAGCGCCGTCGAGCTGTTGGACGACCTCACCGAGATGTACCGCGACGAGCTGATACGCAGTGACTACCGGGCGGGTTGCCCGATTGTCGCGGTGACGGTCGAGGCCGGCGATCCCGACAATCCCGCACCCACAACGAAACTCATCGAGCGCGCCGCGGCCGCTTTCGCACGGTGGACCGATCTGATCGGTCAGCGGCTGATCGCCTCGGGCGTGAGCGCCGAGCGCGCCGAGGAACTCGCCATGCTGGTGACGACGTCGATCGAAGGCGCAATCATCGTCGCCCGCGCCTCACGCGATGTGAAACCGCTCGAACTCGTCCAACGTCAGCTCCGACCCCTGCTGGAAGCCGCCGAAAGGAAGTCCTGATGACCGATGAGTGGCAGTCGACGGCGTGCATCCTGTGCGAGTGCAACTGCGGCATTGTTGTACAGCTCGAGGGCCGGACGCTGGCCAAGATCCGCGGCGACAAGGAGCATCCCGCGTCGAAGGGCTACACCTGCAACAAGGCGCTAAGGCTCGATCACTATCAGAACAACCGCAGCAGGCTGACCTCCCCGATGCGCCGACGCCCCGACGGCACGTATGAGGAGATCGACTGGGACACCGCGATTTCCGAGATAGCAGAGGGCTTCGCCCGCATCCGCGACACGTACGGCGGCGACAAGGTGTTCTACTACGGCGGTGGCGGTCAGGGCAACCATCTCGGCGGCGCATACGCAGGGGCATTCCTCAAGGCGATCGGGGCGCGGTACCGGTCAAATGCTCTGGCGCAGGAGAAAACCGGCGAGGCATGGGTTGACGCGCATCTCTACGGTGGTCACACTCGCGGCGAGTTCGAGCACGCCGAGGTCTCCGTCTTCATCGGCAAGAACCCGTGGATGTCGCAGAGCTTCCCGCGGGCCCGCACCGTGCTCAACGAGATCGCCAAAGACCCCGCGCGCACGATGATCGTCATCGACCCCGTGATCACCGACACGGCCAAAATGGCCGACATCCATCTGCGGGTGCGGCCGGGCACGGACGCGTGGTGCCTGGCGGCAATGGCCGCGGTGCTGGTACAGGAAAACCTTTGCGACGAAGAGTTTCTGGCTCAGCATGTCAACGGCGTGGACACCGTCCGTGATGTGCTGCAGCAGGTACCGGTGGCCGACTACGCCGACCGATGCGGCGTCGACGAGGAGTTGATCCGCACCGCGGTGCGGCGCATCGCGTCAGCGCAGAGCGTCGCGGTATTCGAGGATCTCGGGATCCAGCAGGCACCCAACAGCACGCTGTGCTCGTATCTGAACAAGATGCTGTGGATCCTGACCGGCAACTTCGCCAAACGCGGTAGCCAGCACCTGCATTCGGTGTTTGCGCCGCTGTTCACGTTCGGTGGCGTCGGGCGGACGCCCGTCACCGGCGCGCCGGTCATCTCGGGCCTGGTGCCGTCCAACGTTGTGCCGCAGGAGATCCTGACCGACCATCCGGACCGGTTCCGGGCCATGATCGTCGAGAGCAGCAACCCCGCCCACTCAGTTGCCGACTCCGCGGCGTGTAAAGAGGCATTCGAGTCGCTGGAGCTGATGGTCGTCATCGATGTTGCGATGACGGAGACGGCTCGGCTGGCCCACTACGTGCTGCCCGCGGCAAGCCAATTCGAGAAGGTCGAGTCGACGTTCTTCAATCTGGAGTTCCCCCACAACACCTTTCACCTTCGCCACCCGCTCCTCGATCCGCTGCCCGGCACGTTGCCCGAACCAGAAATATGGGCTCGCCTGGTACGGGCGCTGGGTGTCGTCGACGAGAAAGACCTCGAGCCGCTGCGCGCGGCGGCCGACCAAAGCCTGGACGCCTACGCGCAAGCCTTCCTCGGAGCCGTCAGCGCCAACCCCGCGATGTCGCGGGTGCTGCCTTACGTTCTCTACGAGACCCTCGGACCGACCCTGCCCGAGAATCTCAAGGGGGCAGCGGCGCTGTGGGGACTCGCGCAGAAGGCGGCGATGACGTACCCAGACGCGGTGCGGCGCGCAGGCCATGCCGACGGTAACGCGCTCTTCGAGGCGATATTGCAGAGCCGTTCCGGCGTGACGTTCACCGCGCACGAGTACGAGGACGACTTCGCTTTGATCGCTCATGCTGATCACAAGATCGCACTCGAGATTCCCGAAATGCTCGAGGAGATACAGGAATTGCGCGCCGCGCGGTCTGCGTTGACAACCGCCGAGTTTCCGGTCGTGCTGTCGGCGGGGGAGCGTCGGGCCTATACAGCCAACGACATTTTCCGCGACCCGAGCTGGCGGAAGCGCGACACCGAGGGAGCGCTGCGCGTCAGCGTGGAGGATGCGCAGGCGCTCGGACTGGTGGCCGGCGGCCGTGCGCGCATCACGACCGCGGCGGGCAGCGCCGAGGCGACCGTTGAGATCAGCGAGGCGATGCTTCCCGGCCACGCGTCGTTGCCCAACGGCCTCGGGCTCGATTACGTCGACGGCGAGGGCCGCACGCGGGTGCCGGGCGTCGCACCGAACGCGCTGACATCAACCGAGTGGCGCGACGCCTATGCGGGCACGCCGTGGCACAAGCATGTGCCCGCCCGCATCGAGGCCGTAAAGGCCGCTGTAACAGCGTAATCGGGTTCAGTTGAGGCCCGGCCGCTTCTGCGGCGAGCCGTGGACACCCTCGGTGTAGGCCGTTTCTGCGTGCTGGGCGAGATCGATGCCCGAGATCTCGTCCTCGCGCTGGATGCGGAACCCGAACGTGACGTCGATGACCTTGGCGATGATGAACGAGACGGCAAAGGCGTAGAGCGCGACGACCGGAATGGCCAACGTCTGCTTACCGAGTTGTGCCAGCCCGCCGCCGTAGAACAGGCCTTCGACGCCACCCGAGACGACCTTGGCCGCCAGCAACCCGATCAGGAACGTGCCGACGACCCCGCCGACGAAGTGGACGCCGACGACGTCGAGCGAGTCATCGTAGCCGGCCTTGAACTTCCACCCGACCGCGTACGAACACACCACGCCTGCCGCCGCGCCGACGATGGCTGCGCCCAACGGCGCGACGAATCCGCAGGACGGTGTGATCGCCACCAGGCCGGCCACCACGCCCGAGGCCGCGCCGAACGTCGTCGGCCTGCCATCGCGGACGCGTTCAACGCAGATCCAGCCGAGCATCCCAAGGCACCCCGCGATCAGGGTGTTGAGAAAGACCACCGCTGCCTTTCCGTCCGCGGTGAAACCCGAGCCGGCGTTGAATCCGAACCACCCGAACCACAGCAGCCCGACACCGAGCAGGACGAACGGCAGGTTGTGTGGCCGCATCGCTTCGGACCTGAAACCGATGCGCGGACCGAGCACAAGAGCCAATGCCAGCGCAGACGACCCGGACACGATCTCAACGACGAGGCCGCCCGCGTAGTCGGCCGTTCCCAGCGATACGAGCCAGCCGTCGGGCCCCCACACCCAGTGCGCGACGGGTGCATAGATGGCCAGGGTCCAGACCGCGACGTAGATCATCCACGCCGAGAACCGGGCTCGGTCGGCGATCGCGCCGCAGATGAGCGCAGCGGTGACGATGGCGAAGCCGAGCTCAAAGGTCACGTACAGCAGTTCCGGGATGCCGGACCGAATGGTGGTCGGATCGATGCCGAGCAGTCCGAAGTTGTTGAGGTTGCCGATGAGGCCACCGGCAGCGTCTCGGCCGAACGCCAGTGAGTAGCCGGCGAGCACCCAGACGATCGTGACGACCGGGATTGAGATGAAGCACATCATGATCATGTTGAGGACGCCGGTGGACCGGACCATGCCGCCGTAGAAGATGGCCAGGCCGGGCGTCATCAACAGAACCAGTGCTGTGCAGGCAAGCAGCCAGGCGGTCGCGGCGGGGTCGATCACTGTCGGTGACTCCTTCGTCGTGGCAAATGCTCGCAGAATTATGACGCGCTATTGGTAACAGCGGACCCGAACTCGCAGAGGAGGGCGAGCGGATGAAACGTCACCGTGACGAAAATGTCCCGCTCACTGGTTCTTTGACGCGAGGCCGGCGGGGGCGGAGTCCAGTGCGCGGTGAATGGCGGCGGCGAGCGCCAGCGCCGTCTCTTCTGTGAGTTCGAGGGCGACGCGTGCGGACGGGCCCAGGGCTGGATTGAGCATGTCGATGTTGAGAGTGTGGCCGTAGGGCGCGTGTACCGGGTGATCGACGTAGACCGTCGCCTCGCTGACGGGGAACCATCCGTTGGCGCCCTTGCCGCTGCCGTCTACGGCGATCTTCTCGGTGAGGTATGTGCACATGTGATCAGCCTTTCAAGTGGGCGCCGAAGAACTCGTTGATTCGGCGCCAGCCGTCGACGGCCGCGTCGACGCGATAGGCCGGGCGGTCCACCGAGAAGAACGAATGGCCCGCACCCTCGTAGGAGATGAAAATGTGGTCCTTGCCGAGACGGGTCAGTTCGGCGTCCAGGGTCGCCACCGACTCGGGAGGCGGATAGCGGTCGTCCCTACCAAAAAGCCCGAGCAGCGGACAGCTGAGGTTGGGTGCCAATCCGAGAATGGGCTGCATGGTTGGCGGCATGCCCTCCGGCGCGTCTTCGACGACGAAGGCGCCGTAGCAGTCGACCGCGGCGTCGACATTGAGGGAGCAGGCTGCCAGGAACGTGTGTCGACCACCGGAGCAATGGCCGATGATCCCGAT
>LZSH01000191.1 GCA_001665255.1 Mycobacteriaceae bacterium 1482268.1
ACCCCGAGGCCAGGATCAGGGCGCTGGAACAGCCGCTTTCGGAGCAGGCGCGGGCCAGTGAATTGGGCAGCGGGAACGCCGGTAACGCGGCCTACCTGCCGCCGCCCACAGCGCCCTACACTCAGCCCGACTACTCATCTCCGGCCTACGGCGGCCCGCCGCCATACGGCAACCAGCCCTACGGCACTCAGCCGTACGGCACACAGCCCTATGACAATCAGTCGTACGGTGTCACCTTCAACGCGCCGCCGAAAGTCTCCGGAGGCATCCCGTGGTTGGTGTTCGCGATCGTCTCCGCTTTCTTGTTGGTGGGTGTCGCAGTCGGCGCCTTCGTCTGGATGAACGCGAGATCGGCGATCGACCGGGCGGGCGTGTCGAGCGGTGGCGGATCCATCGACATCCCGGCGATGCCGTCCATCGAAATACCCAGCTTCCCCAGCATTCCCGCGGTGCCGGACGCGCCGGGCACCGACCCCGACGTGCTCACCGGCGCACCGGGACAGGCTCTCTCGGTGGCCGGAGTCGAGCAGAACAAGACGATCACGTGCAACGACGCCATCGTGACCGTCAGCGGCGTCCGCAACACCATCACCATCAGCGGCCACTGCGCCAAGATCACGGTGTCCGGATTGAACAACGTCGTCACGGTCGACGGCGTGGACGCCGTCGACGCATCTGGTTTGGACAACCGGGTCACCTATCGCACCGGCTCACCGCAGATCGACTCCACGGGATCGAATGTGGTGGAGCAGGGCTGATCGTGGAAGGTACGCCGACAGAAGGCACACCGTTCGGGCGCTACCGGCTGATCGAATTGTTGGGCCGTGGAGGCATGGGCGAGGTGTGGAAGGCCCACGACACGGCGATCGACCGTGTGGTCGCGCTGAAAATGCTGCTGCCCGCCTACGCCAAGGATCCCGATTTCGAGCGGAGGTTCCGCCGCGAGGCCAAGGCCGCGGCGCGGCTGGACAACCCGCACGTCGTCCCGATCTACGACGTCGGTGAGATCGACGACCGGCTCTACGTCACGATGCGGCTGATCAACGGCCGCGACCTGCAGTCGCTGATCGACGCCGGGCCGCTGGAGCCGCACCGGGCGGTCGCGATCATCGACCAGATCGCCTCGGCGCTGCACAACGCCCACAAGGTGGGGCTGGTCCATCGCGACGTCAAACCGTCCAACATTCTGGTCGACGAGAATGACTACGCCTACCTCATCGACTTCGGCATCGCCCGCGCCGCGACCGACACCAGGTTGACGTCGGCCAGTTCCGCGATCGGCACGTGGGCCTACATGGCGCCGGAGCGATTCAATTCCGGTGACGTGCACCCGAGTTCGGACATCTATGCCTTGGCGTGCGTGCTCTACCAATGCCTGACGGGCCAACAACCGTTCCCGGGCAGCACCCTCGAGCAGGTGGCCGTCGGGCATATGGTGACGCCGCCGCCGCGGCCGTCCGAGCGGGCCCCGATCCCGCCTGCCATGGACCGGGTGATCGCCACCGGGCTCGCCAAACAACCCGCCGACCGCTACTCGACCGCGGTCGAAATGGCCTCGGCGGCAAAGGAAGCCGTCACCGGGAACGGTTCGTCGAGTGCATGGGCCGCTCCCGCCCCCGCTCATGCGCCCAGTTCTGGCGCGATCAGCTGGCCGGAGCAGCCGTTCACCCAGGTCAGCAATACCCCTGCGCCCTACCCCGCGTCGGCGCCCACGCAGTTCAGCGGGCCGCACCACTTCCAGCACCCGCCGCAGCCGACCCCGAAAAAGCGGGCAGGCCACGGCATCCTGATCGGTGCGCTGGTGTTCATTGCAACCTTGGTCGTCGTCGGCGGTGTCGTCGCGGTCGTTGAGTTCACCCAGCGCGACGATTCCGGCAAGAGCGCCCCTTCCACCGCAGCCGCCGGCACCCTGGATTTCAACGGCAGCTACCGAGCCGACTACGGCCCCGGCTCGGACCTTCAGGACAAGCCGGTGCCGAATGCGCCTGCCACGACAACGAATTGGAATGTCCGCTCGGAATGCGGCGCCGGCGGTTGTGTTGCGACCGCGGCCAGTGCAAGCGGCAACGCGCTGCTGTCGAACATGACCTTCGACCAGCTGGGCGGTACATGGGTGGCCGTGGGGCTCGCCTCGGCCCAGTGCGGCACGCCGGAGCCCGTCGAGATCTGGGTGATCATGACGCTGCAGCCACATCCCGACGGCACGCTGTCCGGTGACAGCGTCAGGGCGTCGGCCAATAGCGCCTGCGCGGCGAAGCGCACCGTAAAGTTCACCCGCACAGGCGATCCCGACCTCAACAAAGTCGCCGACCCGGCGGTTTTGCCCCCTCGAGCTGTCAGCCCGGCCGAGGGGTTGCACGGCAGCTATCGGCAGACGACGACGTTCACCGACGGCACCGTTCTTCCCGGCAACGTCCTGCAGGCCGACACGTACTGTCTGCGCACAGGCGATCGGTGCATGAGTCTCTTCCACGCAGGCCCCGAGGTCGTCACGCTGATGTTCGCCGACGACAAGTGGACACGTAACGAGCACGGCACCTCGGCATGCCCGGCCGGCACCGCGCAGGTCACAATCACCGCCGAGTACCCGATGCCCCAGACGCTGGACGATCCGATATCGGTGTTGACCGGGCGGGGGACGCAGACGATCGCGCCGGGCGGCCCGTGCACGGGCGGCGGCGATTTTCAGGACAAATTCGAGCGCACCGGCGACTGAGTCACCGGCCCGGGCAGCGCGTCAGCAGGCGCAGCGGGAAAAGAAGGCGCCGGTGAAGATCGCGATAATGAGGGCTTCGGTCGTGAGGCCCATGACGGCTGTCACCACCACCGCGGAGATGCCCGCGATCCCGATGACCACCAGCAGGACGTTCCACCACATGTGCGCATGCGCATGACCGCGCGACGCGGCGCGCGACCCGCGGAGCTGAGAGGCAACGACCGCACCGTTGTGCGCTTCAAGCATTGACGGCCCTTTCGCTGTGATGACAGACACAATATAGCGCGGTTCGTGATCTGACTCACAACTCGTGCACCCATTCGTGATCTTGAGATTTGTGGTGAATTGCCGCGCTCGGCGGATGCCGGCGTCGGGAAAGATGTGTTCTGCGCGCGAAGGAGGCAACGGTTGGGCTTGGATTTGGCGGACCTGGACAAATGGGATCCGAATGCAATTCATTCGGTATTCCAGGCAGCGATCGACAGGTCCACGGGCGTGCGCGGCACCGCTACCACGGTGGGCAACGTCCTGGCCTCCACGCCGTGGGACGGGGCTGCCTACGACGCGGCCGTGCAAGCCAACGGCAAGATCCGCGCCGACCTGATCCAACACGCCGACGCCTGCGACGCCGTGGGACGAGCCGCGGCGACCGCTGAGGCCGAGGTGCGGGCCATCAAGGCCGACTGGACCAAGGTGCAGCGCATGGCTGATCGGTGGGGCATCTCCATCCACATCGACACCGGCGAGCTGTCCTATATGGACCCCGGCAACGCCGGGGGCCGCGCGGAGATGGAACACCGCGTCGACATCATCGAGGCACAGATCCGCGCGCTCTTGGCACGGGCGGACGCCGCCGATGAAGACCTGGCGAGCGCTATTCGCGGTGCGGCGGGGCTCGAAACGCCGGAACAGATCTATGACGAACTCGACGATCAAGCGCCGCAGGAGTCGCACGCCGGCGAAGCCGAACCCGAGGCCAATCGCACGTACAACCAGATAAAGGCATTCGAGCAGACATTCGGCCGAGCGCCGCTGTCGTCATCGGACTGGGCGACCGCTGCGATACTCGACCCGCACAGCTACAACGCCAAGAACAAGGGAGCGCCCCCGAACATCGTCGTCGGCAAGATCGACAAAGTTCCCGGGCAGGGTGTCGTGCGCACGAACCTGTTCATTCCCGGCAAGGATGTGTACGCACCGCCGACCGACATTCCCGGCGGCGGCTTTTGGGACATGAACCTTGGCGACAATCGCGGCTTCGATCCCAAGGCGGGTCCGGAGGACACGCGTGTCGCCCTGCTCGTCGACTACGAAAACGGCGTCATCATCGCACGACAGAACCCCTCGGTCGACAATGACACCGGCGAGGTAAAGGTGGGTCACCCCAGTGTCTCAGCCACACAGCAGCCCAACGGGTCGGTGCTCGTCAAATACAATGCAGCCGATGCTTTCTCGCCCGGCGGCGAGGCGCCCGCCAAAGCCATCCCGTTTTCCGTCAACGGGACACTCGGCATCCAGCCAACGGCCGACGGACCCAAGATCGGCGGAGACGTCACCACATTTCCGGCACTCGAGATCTACGGCCAGCGTCCGGGTATGGATACCCAGACGCTTCTGCAGTCATGGCCGTCGTTCGACGATGGACAGTTTGGACCGATCAACGGCCTGGCGTTTCACAAGACCGTCGGCGACTACGGCATCGTCACGAGCTTCAACGACATGTTCCCCCAACTCGCCCCGCCGCCGACCCCGTCGCCGGGACCAGGCTTCAAACCGCCGATATACCAGCCATTCCCGGAGATGACGGTTCTGCCGCCCGCCAATCTGACGCCACTAGGGCCGGTGAGCAGCCCGCCGACCGTCATCGTCGAACAGCCCACCGTCATCTACCCTCAGCCCCCTCTGCGTTAATGTCGTCACAAACAACAGGAGCCACCGTGACTCAAATCGACTGGGTTCGCGCGACGTTCATCGGCGCCACCCTTGGCGGCTTCGTGTGGGCGGCGATCTTCAAGTTGGTTTCGCTGAAGTATCCCGAGATCCCGTGGCAGGCACGCACGTTGCTGATCGCTGGAATCGTCAACGCCGCACTGCTTGTGGTCAGTTGGCTGCGGTGGCGCTCGGCGACCGACGAGCGTAATCGATCGCTGGCCGCGGCATTGTGGATCGTGCCGTTCATCGGAGTGGCGTTCGTCATCGCGGTCGTCGCGATGGGCGCGACTGGCGAGCTGGTTGGTTCGTGACATGGACGAGATCGAGCGGTCCAACAAGAAAATAAAAGCTCGGCCTGTAGGGGGTTTTGAGCAGGCGCGCCGCAGCCCTGCTTGGGTCCTCATCGGGCTGGCCGTGGGAATCGCAGCCACACTCTTGGTCGGCGTTTACCTCTGGTATTACGCGTTGATCGTGCCGTTTCTGATCGGCGGCGTCACGGTGTTGTTTCGACGCACTCAGGCATTCGGGCTAGGCGTTCTGGCTGCGGGGTGTGGGACGGTGGTGTTCCTGGTAACGCTTGCGGTGATGTTCACGGTCTTCTAATCGTTGGGTATGTCGGCGATCTCCCGGGCGCCGTCCTCGTTCGTGTTGGTGAGGGTGATACCCGCATTACCCACCCCGCGACTCAGCGTGTCGAGATGTTGGGTGTGACGCTGACCCGTCGCTGCCCAGCGTTGGCTCAGTTCGCTCAGCGCCTGCGCAGTGGAGCCGACATGACCAGAACCGCTGTCGTCAAGCGTCTGCCGTGTAGTGCGGTGGACCATGTGGACGTCCTCTGCGGCAGTGGCGATCTTCCGTGACGTGATCGCGACCATGTCCTCGTCCATGCCGATCGACTGGCCGCCATCGGATACGTTGCCCATATACCGACTCTATGGCCTCATAGAGAGTTTTGACATAAGCCTGGAAAGCGTCCGCGATCGACGGCAGAGTGGCGGCATGAGCGAACGGACGACATGTGCGGTTGTCGGCGGCGGTCCTGCGGGCCTGTTTCTCGGCCTGCAGCTCGCCCGAGCCGGCGTCGACGTCACCGTCATGGAGAAGCACTCGGACTTCCTGCGTGACTTCCGCGGCGACACCGTACATCCGGTCACCATGCGCCTGCTCGACGAGCTCGGCCTGTTCGAGCGATTTCACAACCTGCCCCAGAGCCGCGTCGAACGAGGCCAGTTCGAGGTCGACGGGCGCGCCTACACCCTCGTCGACTTCCGTCGCCTCAGGCAGCCGCACCCGTATGTCGCGATGGTGCCGCAATGGGACCTTCTGGATCTGATTGCCGAAAGTGCCGCCGCAGAGCCGACATTCACACTGCGAATGAACACCGAGGCGACGGGGCTGCTGCGCGACGGCGATCGTGTGACGGGCGTGCGCTATTCGAGCGCCGAGGGCCAGGGTGAGCTGCGCGCCGACCTCGTGGTGGGTTGTGACGGCCGCACGTCGGTTGTTCGTCGCGACGCGGGCCTGCCGAGCCGCGAATACCCGGTTCCGTTCGACGTGTGGTGGTTCCGCCTCCCCCGAGAACACGACGGGCAGTATTCGCTGATTCCGCGCACCAAGCCCGGCCGGGCGTTGATCATGATCCCGCGCGAAGGCTACTTCCAGATCGCCTACCTGATTCCCAAGGGCAGTGACGCCGAGCTGCGGGCGCGTGGAATCGAGGCGTTCCACCAGGAACTGGCTGAGCTGATTCCTGAGACGTCACCGGCTGCGATCACCTCGTGGGACGACGTCAAGGTCCTCGATGTGAAGCTGGACCTGCTGCGTCGCTGGCATGACAGCGGCGTGCTCTGCATCGGCGATGCCGCGCATGCGATGTCGCCTGTGGGTGGTGTCGGCATCAACTTGGCCATCGCCGATGCTGTTGCGGCCGCGGGCATTCTGGCGAAGCCGCTGCGTGAAGGCAGATTGACCGACAAGGATCTCGCGGCCGTGCACCGCCGCCGGATACTGCCGACCGTCGCCGTGCAGACGCTGCAGCGGGTGCTGCACCGCAACGTGATGGTTCCGGTACTCCAGGGCCAGCAGGCGACACCGCCCGCGGCAGTGCTGAAACTTGTCGAGCTGGTGCCCCAGCTGACCGCGATCCCCGCCTACATCGTGGGTGTCGGTCTGTTACCTCAGCATGCGCCCGAATTCGCCCGCAGGTAGCAACAGCGAAACGGCGCTCGCATCAACGGCTTTGGCGCTCGGCGTCAGGTGTTGAGGGCGCTGCCTTTGCGCCACTCGTTCCACGGCACGCTCCAGTCACCGCCTTGCCCGAGAGTCAGGCCGGGCCCGCCGGTGCCGTGCACCTCGACGATGTCACCGGGCACCGAGAAGTTGAAGAACCAGGCGGCATTCTCGCCGTTGAGGTTCAGGCAGCCGTGCGAGGTGTTGGTGGTCCCCTGCGCCCACACGGTCGCGTTCAGTTGATGCAGATAGATGCCGTCGGTGCTGATTTTCGTGGCGTAAGGGACGGTCGTGCGGTAGCCGCCCGAGCCGATCAGCCCGTAGGTCGTTGAATCCATGATCACCGGGTTGGCCTTGTCGAGCACGGTGTAGGTGCCCGGCGGCGTCCAGAAATGCAGCGTTCTGCCGCCGACGGTTTGGGTCCCGCCCTTGCCCATCGACGTCGGCATGGTGCGGACGAGCTTGCCGTTGTCGAAGACGCTGACCTGCTTGGTCGCGTCGTCGGCGATCGACACGTGCGCGTTGCCGATCTTGAAGGAGACGTGCTGGTTCTCTTCGCCGTAGAAGCCGTCACCGAGGTCGGCGCCATAGACGTCGGCGGTGACGTCCACGGTAGTGCCTGGCGGGTAGTAGTTTTCGGGCCGCCAGTGAGCGTTCTGGTCGTCAACCCAGTTCCAGGATCCGGTGACGCGTGGGGTGGTGGTGACGTGCAGGCGTTTCTCGGCGGCGGCCTTGTCGGCGATGGGCTCGTCGAAGTGGGCGACGACGACGGTGCCGACGCCGTAGGTGTTGCCGTCGACGAGTGAGAAGCCATTGATCGTGTTGAGGTAGACGGCGGTCTGGTAGTCGGGCGACACGGTGGTGAAGCTCGACGTCTGGCGCGTCGGCATGCCGCCGGGCCCGCGGGCGCTGACGGTCATGGTGTAGGTGCGCCCGTAGCCGAGTTGTTCGGTGGGGTGCCAGCCCTTCTTGTCCGATGTGATGGCACCGGGGATCGACGTGCCGCTCTCGTTGACCATCGAGACGTTGTCGATGGTGCCGTCGAAGGCGGTGACGGAGACGGGTGCGGCGGGGTTGACGTCTTCGGCGAGCGACGGCGGGAAGACGCCGATGGCCGCGGGCTGCGGCGGTTTCGTCTCAGGGGCCGAAGAGACGCTCTGCGCGGCACTGGCGACTCGGCACTGTGTGGAGCACGCAGCGGTGGTGTCGGCGACATCTCCGGCAAGCAGCACCACCGCCGCTATGGCGGCGGCGGAGCCGATTCGGACGCGGCGAGACCAGGGCAAAAGTACTCCAATGTAGGTCGGCAAGAGCCTGATGATCGATCAGCGTGATACCGACCGGATCCCCACTATAGGGCGTCGGGAAACACGCCGACGCCGGTGCGGGTTAAGCGTCGGTATCAAGTTCGAATACAGGAATAACGCGGTCGGTGCGCTTCTCGTAGTCGGCGAAACCCGGGGCGCGCTCCTTGACGATCTCGTAAATGCGGTCGCGTTCGTCGCGCGGAAGCTCGCGGGCTTTGGCGGGCCTTTTCGGAGCATCGCCGATCTCGACCTGGGCGTCGCGGTGGGTCCTCAAGTTGAAGACCCAGGCGGGACTGCTGTCGCGGCCGGCGGCGGATCCGACGATGTAGATCTTGTCGTCGATGTCGAAGTAGGCGATCAGGTTGAGGCGCTCTTGTCCGCTCTTGGCGCCGGTGGAGGTCAGCAGCAACAGCGGGAAGCCCTCGAACTGCCCTCCTACCTTGCCGCCGTTGCGGCGGAACTCTTCGATGTTGCGTTCGTTGAACTCGCGCTCGGAGGCCATGTCGTCGGGCATGGGTTCATGGTGGCACGTGTGGTGCGGGCGTGGAGCGGGGCGTTGGACGAAAATGGGCGTTCGACGGGGCTCGTGAGCCGATTAGCCTGGGTGTTGCTAAGCCGGTGTCCCGTCGGCGGGGACAGGAACATGGACGCTTCGGAACAACGAACCTTCAAAGAAGAACATCGGCTCGAAGGACAGCGGGGTTTCATCGCTCTCTGGGAACTACATAATGCGTTTGTTGGCGAAGATCGAGCCGACGGACCGACGCTGCATAAGGTGCAAAACGACACTGTGCAGTTGATGCGCGAGCTCGTCGACGACGATCTGACTGGCTTCACTCAACTGTCGCCGGAAGCCGCGATGGCAAAGAATAAGGACTCGTACATCGATAATTTCGACGACCGCGAGCGATGGAGCAACATCGTTTGGATGAAGCACGCCGAAACGGGCCATGAGATGGTGCTCGATCTCCGTCAGTCGATTCCACATAGGCCCTGAAGGAAGACCGCATGAGAACTGAGCATGACGAAATCAGAGAAGGCTTCCTCATGGAAGGCATGCACGACTCGATTCACCTCGGCGCGGTTCACTCGGCGTACATGTTCGACGATGACGGGCCGAAACGTCCGCTGCAGGAAGCGCAGCAGCTCACACTCGCCATGATCCGAGAACTCTTGTGAGCGAGGGCCTTTTCGTGCTTGGCGTGCCTAACCGCAAGGCGCCGGGAGGGTTTGACCAGTGGGAGGAATCCCTCGAGGCCGCCATGGCGAAGATTGACGAGGCCTATATCAAGAACTTCGACGACCGCTGGGGATGGAATACCTTCGTCTGGCTCAACGCAACGGAGAAGGGCAAGCAGATCGGCCGAGCGCTCTACGAGGCACGAGGTCCGTGGCCATGAAGAACAATCCACCGCCTCCTATATAAAGAGCCGCAGCGATCGCATCGTTACCAGCCCTGTATGTCGTAAACGAGAAATCTTCTCCCACAGCGAAGCCGGCTTCCTCAGCCGCTTTCACCGTGGCGAGGACGCCGTGCTTCGCAGTCTGTATACGGTCAGCGGCCCTACGCGCGACGGTCGAGGCTTCGTGCAACCGTTCCGCAAGGTGCACGAGCTTCCGCCGGTCCGCAATGGAACGGTCCTGTGCGGCTGTGGCGGCCGCACCTTCCCACGACGTTGATCCCAGCCAATACATCTTTTGGGCTGTCTGCGTAAATGCGTCCTCCCACTGGTCGGCGGTGTCGGACCAGAAACTCGCTGCGGCAGTCAAATGCCCTGTGTCCAGTGCCTCACTTGCGACAGCGTTGGGGGAGGCTTCGCGGCCATTGTCTAGAGTGCTGTCGGCAGTTCGCCGATGATGGCGGCGGATCGTTCTTCTGTTTTTGCGTAATCGGCGCTCGCAGCGTGAAGTTTTTCAGCCGTGTGCTGCATTCGCCTCGCCAACACGTCTCTGGCCGCGGCGATGCCTTCATGGAGTAATCCGACCGCGGCCGAGCTCGACTGATACGAGTCCCCGCTCAGACTGGGCGCATGGACACTCCTTAGTTCAACAGCCCAGTCGTCGCACGTAGTAGCCACCATCTGGAGATCGGCGGGCTCAACCTTCAGCGAACCCATGCCCAGATTCTAAGAACCGGCAGACGCTCGTACTTGCACAAATTTTCGCGGTCCCGCCCAAAGCACACGCCAAATTGCAGCCAGGGTCGTGATTTCGCCGAATCTACGACCGTCAGCGCAATCTCGCGGTCAACCTCGTCACACCGTCGCCGCGACCGGCGGCCCGATCTCTTCCCCGAGCGCCCGAATCACCCGCGCCAGCTCGTCGACCAGCCAGCTGTCGCCGCGCTGCCGGTAGACCTCCAGCAGCGACTGGTAGTACCACAGATGGTCCTGCGGATCGGTGGTGTTGAAGCGCTGCCACACTCGGGGGCCTTCCCTGCGGAGATCGCGCAGAATGGCGCGGGCGTTGTCGAGCTTGTCTGCCATCGATACCCGGATCGTGCTGTCGGACGCCGCATGCAGGTGGTTGATGTAGTTCTCCTTGCGCTGACGCCACGGCGGCTTCGGCGTGACGACCGTGTCGCTGCACTCCTCGACGATTGCCGCGACGTCCGCGCCGAACCGCTCCTCGATCTCGGCGAGCGTCGCCTCACCACCCTGGTCCTCAGCAGCATCGTGCAATAGCGCCGCGATCGCCTCAGTCTCGGTGCCGTCAGCCTCGATCACCAAACCGGCCACCGACAGCAGGTGTCCGATGTACGGCACCTCACTGGCCTTGCGGGTCTGCGTGTTGTGCAGCCGCGCGGCGTAACCCAGCGCCTCCTGGAACCGTTCGCTCAGCCGCGGCGACCTCGTCGTCTCGCTCATCTCGTCCTCCTTTGGCCGCCGGCCCAGCCGCCACAATGTCGGCTCCAGAGCGTCGCCGTGCATATATATGCGTGGCGGCGCTCTCAGAGTGACATTGTGTCAGCGATTCGCCCGTCCAAGGCCTAGTGTGACCATCGATGGCGTTTCACATCCATCGCGCTGAACGCACCGATCTGCTTGCCGACGGACTCGGTGCCCTGCTCGCCGATCCGCTGCCCGACCCCTTCGCCGAGGAAGTCGTCATCGTCCCGGCCAAGGGCATCGAGCGTTGGCTCAGTCAGCGGCTGTCGCACATCCTCGGACGCGGGACCGGACAAGACGGAGGCCAAATCGTCGGCTCGGCCGACGGTGTCTGCGCTGGAATCTCGTTTCGCAACCCACGCTCGCTCATCGCCGAAATCACCGGGACCACCGACGACGATCCCTGGCACCCCGACGCGCTCGTCTGGCCGCTGCTCGAGGTCATCGACGCCAGCTGCGACGACACGTGGTGCAAACCGCTGGCCACCCACCTCGGGCACTTCGAGGCCGGCGAGGAACGCGAACTGCGGATGGGCCGACGATACGCCGTTGCCCGACGGCTGGCCGGACTCTTCGCCTCCTACGCACGGCAGCGGCCGCAACTGCTCATCGACTGGGAAAGCGGCAGCACCGGCGGCGTCACCGCTGACCTCGAATGGCAGCCGCACCTGTGGCGAGCGGTGCTGGCCCGCGTCGACGCCGATCCGCCTCATATCAGGCACGCGAAAACACTTGCGACGCTCCACGAGTCGCCAACAGAGTTGCCCGAGCGGTTGTCCCTCTTCGGCCACACCCGGCTGCCCAGCACCGAGATCGACCTGCTCGAGGCGCTGTCCACCCACCACGATCTGCACCTGTGGCTGCCGCACCCCAGCGACTACCTGTGGCGATCGCTCGCCGACGTCCACGGCCAGATCCCCCGCCGCAGCGACACCAGCCACCGCGAGGTCGGCCATCCCCTGCTCGCCACCCTCGGCCGCGACCTTCGCGAACTGCAGCGCGGCCTGCCCACCGAACCGCAGACCGACGACTATCTCGGAGGCCGCGACCGTCCCGACACGCTCCTCGGTTGGCTGCAGTCCGACATCACCGCCAACGCCGTGCGACGCGACGGGCGGACACCCAGGCCCGACGACCGCTCGGTGCAGGTCCACTCCTGCCACGGCCCTGCGCGTCAAATCGATGTTCTCCGTGAGGTTCTGCTCGGCCTGCTCGCCGACGACGACACGCTCGAACCGCGCGACATCCTTGTCATGTGCCCGGACATCGAGACCTATGCGCCGCTGATCGTGGCCGGCTTCGGGCTCGGCGACATGATCAAAGGCGTACACCCCGCGCACAAGCTGAGGGTGCGTCTCGCCGACCGCTCGCTGGTGCAGACCAATCCGCTGCTCGGCGTCGCGTCGCAACTGCTAGCGCTGGCCAGTGGCCGCGTCACATCCAGCGAGGTGCTCAACCTCGCGCAGGCCGCACCGGTGCGGGCCCGCTTCGGGTTCACCGACGACAACCTCGAAGACATCACCCGCTGGGTACGGCAGGCCAACATCCGCTGGGGTTTCGACCGCGACCACCGCAAGCCCTACGGCGTCGACTTCATCCAGAACACATGGGAATTCGGCATCGACCGAATCCTCGCCGGCGTGGCGATGTCCGACGACTCGCGCGCCTGGATCGATACCACCCTGCCGCTCGACGACGTCAGCAGCAATCGCGTCGAGCTCGCGGGCCAACTGGCCGAGTACGTCGCCCGGCTGAAGGACGTGGTCGACGACCTCACCGGCGCAAAACCGTTGTGCCAGTGGCTCTCTGCACTGGAGAAGGGCATCGACCTGCTGGCCCGCGTCGATGACGACGATGCCTGGCAGACCAGCCAGCTGCAACGCGAGTTCGGTGACGTACTGACCCATGCAGGCCCGCGCGCCGACACCACCATGCGCCTGCCCGACATCCGCGCGCTGCTGGACCGTCACCTGGCGGGCCGACCCACGCGCGCCAACTTCCGTACCGGCACGCTGACGGTGTGCACGATGGTGCCGATGCGCTCGGTGCCGCACCGGGTAGTCTGCCTCGTCGGCCTCGACGACGGCGTCTTCCCACGCCTCGGGATTGTCGACGGCGACGACGCGCTGGCCCGCGACCCGATGACCGGCGAACGTGACATCCGTTCCGAGGACCGGCAATTGCTGCTCGACGCGATCAGCGCTGCAACCGAGAAGCTCGTCATCACCTACACCGGCGCCAATGAATACTCCGGCCAGGAGCGGCCGCCCGCCGTGCCGCTGGCCGAACTGCTCGACACCCTCGACCTGACCACCGAACAGAAGGTCCGCGACGCCGTCGTCGTCAAACATCCGTTGCAGCCCTTCGACACTCGCAATGTCATCCCGGGCGAGCTCATCCCCGACGAACCCTTCACCTTCGACAACACCGTGCTGAACGCCGCCAAGGCCCGCAGCGGCGACCGCGCCGAGAAGCCGCCGTTCATCTCTGGCCCGCTGCCCGCTCCCCCGCCCGAGGACGTGGTGCTCGCCGACCTGGCCGCGTTCTTCCGTGACCCGGTGAAGGGTTTCTACCGCGCGCTGGACTACACGCTGCCGTGGGAGGTCGACGGTGTCGAGGACGCCATGCCCGTCGACATCAATGCTCTAGAGGAGTGGACGGTCGGCGACCGGATGCTCGACGACATGCTGCACGACATGCAGCCCGACGAGGCGCGGCAAGCCGAATGGCGCCGCGGCACACTGCCTCCCGGCCAGCTCGGGTGGCGCAAGGCCACCGAGATCCGCGACCAGGCGACCCTTTTGGCCGAGACCGCCCGCGGTTACCGCAGCGCGACGGCCGACGCCGTCGACGTCGACATCGACCTCGGCGGGCGGCGGTTGACCGGCACCGTCTCGCCCGTCTTCGGCGAACGACTGGTGGCCGTGACGAACTCCAAGCTCGACGGGCGGCATCTCCTACAGTCGTGGATTCCGTTGCTGGCGTTGCACGCTCACGAGCCGAGCCGGGACTGGGCGGCGGTGTGCATCGGTCGCGCCAAGCGGGGCACCACGCCGCGGCAGGAGATGCTGCGCCGCCCCGCAGAGCCTGCACGAGACCTGCTGGCCGATCTGGTGGCGATGTACGACGCGGGCCGCCGCGCGCCATTGCCGTTGCCCGCCAAGACGTCCTATGCCTGGGCGGAAGCGGTACACACCCACGGCGACCCTCAGCGCGTCGCCGGCTATCGGTGGAAGACCGACCGCTATCCCGGCGAGGACGCCGAGCCGGCGCACGTCCGGACCTGGGGCGAGGGGGCGTGGCTGCGCGTCCTCATCGACGCGGGCCTCGACGAGTACGCCTGCCGCCTGTGGCTGCCGATGCTGCGAGCGATGGACTCATAGCGCGCACGTGAGGAGCACAAGAGGCTAATGGACACCTTCGATCTCCTGGGTCCGCTGCCCGCCGCGCGTTCGACCACCGTGCTCGAGGCGAGCGCGGGCACGGGTAAGACGTTCGCGTTGGCGGGTCTGGTCGCGCGCTACATCGCCGAGGGTGAGGCGACGCTGGACCAGATGCTGCTCATCACGTTCGGGCGGATGGCCACGCTCGAGCTGCGCGATCGGGTGCGCCGCCAAATCGTCGACGCGGTCGTCGCTTTCGACGATCTCGCATTAGTCGGCGACAACCAGGTGATCGCGCATCTCCTCGACTGCAACGACGACGAACGCCGCCTGCGTCGGCAACGGCTGCGCGATGCTCTGGCGGCCTTCGACGCCGCGACGATCGCCACCAGATCGGCCAGCAGGTCTCGTGCAGGCTCTGCGGGGCGGCGCAGCATCTCCTGCCGCGGCGTGGTGCC
>LZSH01000192.1 GCA_001665255.1 Mycobacteriaceae bacterium 1482268.1
GCTCACAAGCCAGTATCGACCCGAAGAGGCGCAGATCCTGGTCCTCGATCCACGCCGGACGCTGCTCGGCGTCGTGCAGGGCCCGCATCTGCGCGACTACGCCTACACCCAGAGCGCGATCCGCGAGGCGATCAAGGACTTGGTTGCTGAGCTGGACCGCAGGCAGCCTCCTCCCGGCACGACGCAGGAGGAGATGATGACCAAGAAGTTCTGGTCGGGGCCAGAGATCTTCGTCGTTATCGACGACGCCGGAGTGTGGTCGACGATGGACAACCCGCTGACGCTGCTGGGGCCGCACATCGAAGGCGCACGGGACACCGGGCTGCACGTATTTGCCGCCACCGCGGTGGCGAACTGGAATCAGGTGGCGATCGGAAGCTCGGTACTGGGCAAACTTCGCGCATCCCTGGCTCCGGTGTTGATCTTGGACGGCCGTCGGGATGCCGGCAAGATCGTAGCCGACATATTCGCAGAGCCCCAGCGTCCTGGCAAAGCGATCTACTACACAAGGTCTGGTACAACAGGCGCGTTGATCGGGTGGAGTAACCCTCCAGCTCCGCCGTCCCAGGCGGGTCCGCAAACTTGAGGGTACAGTGGGGCCGGTCTGAAAATTAGTGCACGGGAGTAGTCCGCAGCAGCCTTAGACTGCAGACAGCAGCTACGTCAGTCGGGAGACAGCATGTTGATCAACATCGATCCGGCCATCCTGGCCGCAGCGGCCAGTTCGGAGACCGGCGGCACCGCCACCATGGCGGGCGCCACGGCCGCCGCGGCCGGTCCCACCTGCGCAGTCCTGCCGCCGGGCGCGGACGACGTCTCGGTGCGCGCGGCGGCGGCACTATGTGCCCGCGGGGCCGCGACGTCGGGCATTCTCGCCGAGTACATCGCGATGCGCGGAATGTTCGCTGGCGCGATCGGCAGCAGCGGCGCCACCTACGAAGCGGTCGAGGGCATCAACCTGGCAACCGCCACCATCGGAGGGGCATAACCGTCTATGGCGGCCGGGTCCTGGTCTGCGTTCCCACCTGAGGTCAACGCCGGCCAACTGATGCTCGGTGATCAAGGCGCCAGCATTGAGGCAGCCGCAATTGCCTACGACGTGCTGGCCGCGTCCCTGATGGCCGAGGCCGCGCAGATGGCGGCCACCACCGGTTCGGCAGCCGCGGACGGGTTCATCGGCGCCGGCGGGACCGCGATGATGGCGACCGCGGTGCCCTACATCGCGGCGCTCGAGACGCTGGCCGTCTGGGTCGAACAGTCGGCGGCATCCGCGGCGGCCATCCTGCAGGCCTACGTCACCGCGAAGGCCGCGATGGTCCAGGTGCCCGTGTGCGAAACCAACCGGGTGTCGCAGGCCGGCCTCGTCGCGACCAACATCATCGGCCAGAACACCCCGGGCATCATCTCCCTCGATATGGAGTACTTCGACTTCTTCTGGCCGCTCAACGCGTCGAACATGGGCGGCTACGAAGGCATCGTCACCGCCGTCATCACGACGCTCGGCATCCCGCCGCCACCGTCACCGATGACCGCCAACCCGGCAGGCGCGGCGCTTCAGGCCGGAGCCATCGGGGAGGCGGCGGCCACCGGCGGCGTCAACGCCGCGATGTCGCAGAGCCTCAACGCCGTCAGCCAATCCTCAGGCACCGTTGGAGGAACCGCTCAGACTGCGGCCGCCCCCGCGCAGTCGATGGCGTCGATGGCTCCGCAGATGATGAGCCAGCTGGGCCAACTGCCGCAGATGTTCGGTCAGATCCCGCAGATGCTGGGCCAGTTCCCCCAGATGCTGGGCCAGTTCCCGCAGATGGCGATGGGAATGCTGGGGCCGCTGTCGCAGAGCATGGGCGCAGGGGGCATGGGCGGCATCGACAAGGCCGCGGCCAACATCGAGCAGACAACCCTGGCCGGAACAACCGACGCCCTCGCGCGCGGCGGCGGCGGTGGTGGCGGCGGCCTCGGCGGAATTGGTAGCGGCAGTACCGGAGTGCTGTCCAGCTTCACCCGGCCCACTGGCAGCTTCAATGCGCCGGGACCACCCAAGCTGCCGGCCGGCTGGGCGCCGGGCAGCGCGACGGCGCCGGAGGTGGCCAGCTCAGTGCAACCCGCGGCGGGAGCCGGCGGCGGAGGTCTCTACGGCGCACCGGCCGCAGGTGCCGCCGGGCACATGGGTCGCGACGAACGTGGCAAAGAAGGCTCGGCCGAGGGCCGGACCGTGCAGTTGACCGTCGGCCCTCGCACCGGGAGGGAGGATTAGCCGAGAAATTGGTGAAATGACCACCGCCACGGGCGGAATACGCTTATCGACATCCAGCCAACCAGCTAATGAAAAGGAAAACCGGTGGCAGACACAATTCTCGTAGGCGCAGACAAGGTGCGCGCCGTGGCAATGCAACTCGAGCATTTGCGGAATGACGCCGAAGGCGCCATGCACAACTACATGGGACATGCCCAGGATTCGAACGCGCCGGGCATCTGGCAGGGCATGGCCGCCATGGCGAACGTGAACGCCTCTCAGGAGATCAACGACGCCACGATGAAGCTGACCACCACGTGGGGTGAGCTGATCAACGCGCTGCGCCAGGCTGCTGATCACTTCGAGCAGCAGGAAGAGCAGTCGCGCGCTGCCGTCTCGTCCATCACCAACCAGGCCTGACCCGAGAGGAACTGACGAATGTTCGAATACAACCCGGCGTCGATTCCCGATCTGGTGCACTCGGTCGACATGACCCGCGGCCAGCTCGAGGACATCCGCAACCAGGCACTCAACGCGCTCACCAGCGTCCGCGAGGAACTGCAAGGCGCAGGCGGCATCTCGTTCGAGGACTCCCAGCTGATGGTCAACCAGGGCATCGACGGATGTGAGCAGACGCTGACCCATCAGTGCACCGTGATCAACCACGTGCTCGAGTCGATGGTCAACACCGACCTGGCCGCCGCCAAGTCGCTGCATCTCGGCTGACGCGACGAAACTGCTGAATCAGGGGAGGCCGACCCGCGGTTGGCCTCCCCTGAAACATGTTGACGCACAAGGGTAAACGCAATGGCTGAGCTGACGACGACTCCGTCGGGAATCTGGGTGCTGCAGGCAATGCTCGGCGTCGAGAAGATGCCGACGGCGTTGCGGCTGCGCCCGTTCGTGCCATCCATCGACGGTGGCGGAACCGTGGTCACCGACATCGGTGAGATTCCGCTGCAGCAGACCGCCGAGTACGTGTCGCTCGCCGAGGCAGGGGTGATCGACGAGCGCGGTCAGGTCGACGAGGCCGTGCGGGACTGGATGGCCGTGGTAAGCCGGCCGCAGCGCGAAGTCATGGTCGTCATCCGCAGGCCCGCACCGCTTTCCGGACCGACGTCGCCCGACGACGACAAGCCCGCGCTCGTGGAGGAGCGCACGATGTCGATCTGCCAGCGCGAGCGCTGGCTGGCCATGATCGCGCGTAGCGAGGACCAGGTCGTGCTCGCTCCGCTCGGCGAGGCGTCGCGCGGCGACTCCCAGGTGGAGTTGATCTGCGACACCCTCCTGCATGCCTTCTCCGCGGGACAGCCCGCCACGATCTCGGGCTTCAACCTGCCCAGCGCGACACTGGAGCAGGCGCTGACCGACACCCTCGGCAAGGACCAGGCCGTCGTCGCGTCGGCACTGACACGGCTCGGGCTGTCGCCCGATCAGGTCGCGGTGCTGTCGGCCGCCGCGCGGCTGGACCAGTCGGCGATGGCCGTCGTCACCGTGATCCACCACGGCATCAAGCCGCACGTGCACCCCGACGTGATTTCGGTGATCGATTCCGAGCTCGGGCGTATCACAATCAGCTACACCACCGGACCCGACGGGAGACGCTGGACCAGCGTCTGGCCTACCTCCGCCGACGGTCTGCGGCACGACCTGACCAACCTGCTGCACGCGGCAAAAGCCCCCGCCTAGCCACCACAACAAGACCCTGCCCAGCAAACACATCCAACGCGCCCATGAAAGACGCTTTCGCTCCCCGAATCTCCGGTTCGACGGGACCTGACCCGCAGGTAAGGTATTGAGCCATGGCTTTGAATCTGGCCAGCGGACTCCAGGTATCGGCGCATTTTTTCTGGAACCGGCGAAATGCCGCAGCGCTGTCGCACCACGGTGTGCGGATGGAATTCGATCCGGTGCAGCGTCAGCGCGCATCGCTGATTCTCGGCTTCGTGTTCGCGCTTCTGGCTGTCGCGCTGATGTTCGTGCTGTCGTGGTTCAAGCCGGCAGGCCAGGTCGGGCAGTCGACGATCCTGGCCGACCGCGACACCGGCGCGACCTTCGTGCTCGTCGACGGCCGTCTGCACCCAGCGCTCAACCTGGTCAGCGCGCGGTTGATCGCCGGCCAAGCCAACAACCCGACCTTCGTCAAGGCCAACGAGCTCGCCAAGTACCCGCAGGGTCCTTCGGTCGGCATCGCGGGTGCTCCTGCGGCCATGCCGCTGCGCACCGCCGACGCCTCGGAATGGACGATCTGTGACAGCGCCTCGGACAACCCGAACGCCGCGCCGGTCGTCACCGCGATCGGCGGTCCCCTGGCGGTCGGTTCCCGTGCGCTGCCGCTGCGTCCGCCCAAGGCAGTGCTCGCCAAGCACAACGACAAGACCTACGTGATCTGGAACGGGCAGCGGTCCGAGATCGACCTCTCGAACAAGGCGGTGGTGCTGGCGCTCGGCGTCGATACCGACGCCCCCGAGCCGGTGAAGATCTCGACGCCGCTGTTCGACTCGCTGCCGGCGACCGAACCGCTGAACACCCCCGCGATTCCGTTCGCGGGCACCCCGTCGCAATTCAATGTGGCGCCGGGCGCCGTGGTGGGTTCGGTGCTGTCGGTGCGCGACCTGCAGACCGGTGCCGACAACTTCTATGTGCTGCTGCGCAACGGCGTCCAACCCATTTCGCCGTTCGTCGCCTCGCTGTTGCGGTCGGCCAACTCGTTCGGCGACGAGCTGCCTGTGGTGGTCGCACCCGACCGGCTCGCCAGCATTCCCGTCGTCGAAACCCTGCCCGTCGACTATTACCCGACCACCCGGCTCGAGCTCGTCGACACCGCGTCCAACCCGGTGACCTGCCTGAACTGGTCCAAGGGCTCGACTGATCGGGCCGCAGAAACCCTCGTGCTGTCTGGCAAGGGGCTTCCCATCCCGATAGGGTCGGACAATCGGCTGCTGCATCTGGTCAAAAACGACCGGAGCCCGACAAGCGTCGAAGCCGACCAGGTATATATGTCCCCGGGGGCGACCAACCTGGTGATGACCACCGGCGCGGCACCGGATGCGACCAGCCGTGAGTCCATGTGGTGGATCAGCGACCAGGGCGTGCGGTTTGGCATCTCCCTCGAGGACGACACGCTGCGGGCGCTCGGCATTTCACCGGGCATGGCGCGGCAGGCGCCGTGGCCGCTGATCCGGGTGTTCGCCCCCGGGCCCGCGCTGAGCCGCGCCGATGCGATGACGCAGCACGACACCCTGGCCGCACCGCCGGAAGCCGCGACGCTGACCCAGGCCGGGCAACCGCAGTGAGCCCGATTACGCCCACAGACCACGACATCGACCGGAGAAGACCATGAACAGGCAGTCAGGAGCGACGCCGTGACCGACCGCGACGATTTTCTGCGGGAACACCTCTCGCCTCCCTCGGACGCAAGAGACGAACCCGTGCGCCCCCCGGAGCCGCCGCGGCTCCCGACACACGACGACCAGCTCACGCGCAACGGGGTGGACGACGCCGGGCGCCGGCCACCGGAAGCGCCGGTCCCGCCGCCGCCACCCGACGATCGCCGCTCGCGCTGGACCGCGGAGTCCAGCCGCACCCCCACCGGCCCGCAGCGCATCGCGCCGGGCGGGTTCCGACAGGCCCCTCCGCCGCCGACGCGTCCGATCGAGCCAGGGGCGCCGGGCGCACACAGCAGCGAGCTGGGTGCCCCGTTGGATAACGAGTCAACCCGCCTGATGCCCCCGACTGGCGCCCGCTCGGCACCTCCCGGTTGGCAGGAGCCCCCGCGGGAGCGCGAGCGTTCCGCGCGGCCGGCGAGCCCGGACTGGTCGTCGCAGCCGTCGCCAGCGCCGAACTGGGCCGCTGCACCTGCCGCGGCACCTCCGGCGACGGGCTACTCGTATGTCGACAGCATCCGAACCAGCGAGCTGGTGCCGTCGAAGAAGGTGCCGCCCCGAAAAGGCTGGCGGCGCTTCATCTATCGCGGCACGTTCGGGTTGATCAATCTCGGTCCGTCGCCCGACGAGCAGCGCCTCGCCGAGCTGGAGAACAAGATCCGGTCACTACTGCGCGGGCATTACAAGATCGGCGTGTTCGGCAAGGGCGGCGTCGGCAAGACGACCGTGTCGGCCAGCGTCGGCTCGGTCTTCGCCGAGCTGCGTCAGGACGACCGCGTGGTGGCCATCGACGCCGACACCGCGTTCGGCAAGCTGGGCAGCCGCATCGACCCGAACGCGGCGGGCTCGTACTGGGAGTTGGCGGCCGACGAGCACCTCGATACCTTCGCCGACGTCCGAAGCCGGGTCGGCAACAACTCGGCGGGTCTGTTCGTGCTCGCCGGTGAGTCCAGCACGGCCCGCCGCCGCGTGCTCGACCCCGCGATCTACCGCGAGGCCACCGCGCGGCTGGACAAGCACTTCACGATCTCGATCGTGGACTGCGGGTCGACGATGGACTCCCCTATCGCGCAGGAGGTGCTGCGTGACCTCGACGCGTTGATCGTGGTGTCCTCGCCGTGGGTGGACGGCGCGTCGGCTGCGGGCCAGACGATGGAGTGGCTGGCCAACCGCGGCTACACCGGCCTCCTGCATCGCACTGTGGTGGTGCTCAACGACTCCGACGGGCACGCCGACAAGCGCACCCGGTCGATCCTCGTGCAACAGTTCGCCAGCCGCGGTCAGGTGGTCGTCGAGGTGCCGTTCGACTCGCACCTGCGTCCCGGCGGTGTCATCGATGTGCAGTCGGAGATGTCGCCGGTCACCCGGCGACGCTTCATCGAGATCACTGCGGCGATCGCCGAGCACTTTGCCTCCACGACCGACGGACCGCGGGACCGCCGGTGACGACAGTCCGCGAACCGGTATCGCCAGCGGCCCACGCGGCCGCTCCGGTCGAGGTGCCGCCCTCGTGCCGGGTGTCGATTCTCGCCGGTGAGTCCCATCAGATCGATTTGGTGTTGCCATCGGCGGCGCCGCTCAGCACGCTGGTCGATCCGACGGTGATCGCGATCAACAAGGTGCTGCGTGGTCGCGGCGCGGCCGAGTTGCCGCCCGCTGCTTACGAATTCGCGCGCGCGGCGGGGCTGTCGGCCTTGGCGTCGGATGTGTCGTTGGCCGGTCACAATATCGCCGACGGCGATGTGCTCGCGCTGGTGCCCGAAGGCAAGGCCGAGCGCTACGGCCCGGTGGTGGAGAACGTCTCGACGGCGCTGGCCCAGTACGCCTCCGAGCACTTCGTCCGGGTCACCTCCCGGACCGCGCTGACGGTCGCCGTGGTGTTCATCGGCGCTGCGCTGGGCGTGGCGGGCATGCTGCTCTGGCGATTGCGCTGGGCTCACGAGAACGCAGTGCTCGTGCCGATCCTTTTCGCCGCCGCCACGATCACGTTGCTCGGCACGGTCGCGATCGGCGCACGGGTCGGCGCGGGCCGGGTTGTCACCGACGGCGCCGCATGGGCGGCGCTCGTCACCGCGGGGTTGGCGGCCGCCACCATTCCGCCCGGCGGGTCGCCCGGGGCGCCGCACGCCTTCCTCGCCGCAGCCACGACGCTGGCGGGTGTCTGGCTGCTGGTGCGCTTCACCGGCCGCTACTGGACGGCGGCCGCAGCCATCGTCACGGCGGGCTTCGGCGCAGCGGTCGTCGCACTCGTGCGGATGTACTGGGAGGTGCCGGGATCCCGGATCGGCGTCGCCGTTCTGGTGGCGGTATTGGTCGCGGTGTCCGCGGCGCCCGCGATCGCGCTGCGGCTGGCGAATGTTCCCCGTCAGACCTTCGGTTCGATCACGGGCCGCGACATCTTCGCCCGCGCTCCGGGCCAGCCCGGGGACACCGTCTCGCCCGTCGAGGACGGTCCCCCGTCGGACGTCACCCTCACCGGCGACCAGGTGGCTGCCGCGGCCCGCAAGTCGAACACCGTGTTGACCGGCGTCCTGCTCGGCGTCGCCGCCGTGGCCGTGCCCGCAGCGTGGGTCGCGGTGACACCCCACGGCGAGCGGGAGTGGGCCCAGCTGGTGGTGCTGGGCGCCGTCGCGACCATTCTGATCCTGCGCGCCAGGGCATTTCGCGATCGGCGCCACGCGATCATCCTGGTCGCGACCGCGGTGGCGGGTCTGCTCGGCGCGGCCGCCAAGTACGGGTTGTCCGCCGCATCCGACGACACCGTCATGACGCTCATCGCAGCGGGTATTGCCCTCGGCATCGCGGCACTCGGGCTGACGGCCGCGATCGTGGTCCCGCCACGGATCTTCTCGCCGCCTGTCCGCAAGATCGTCGAGTACAGCGAATACCTGCTGTTGGCCTTGGTGGTGCCGTTCGCCGCGTGGGCGCTTGGCGTCCTGCAATACGTCCGCTACCACTGATGGCGGTATTCACGCGCGCGGCGCGGACCTCTTCTGCGGCGGCAGCGGTAGCGCTGCTGCTCGGCGCCAACGTGATGATGCCCGCGGCGGCGGTGGCGATCGAGCCACCCGGGGTCGACCCCGCCGCCCTGCCGCCGGACGACACCCCCGGCCCCGATCAGGAGATGAAGCAGCAGAACACCTGCGCCGACCCGCTGACCGTGGCTGTGCCGGACGTCACGCAACCGGCGCCGGGCAACGTCATGCTCGACATCACCAGGGCGTGGAAATACTCGACCGGTGCGGGGGTAACGGTCGGGCTCATCGACACCGGCGTCACCCCGAACCCGCGGTTTCCCGCGCTGTTCGCCGGCGGCGACTACGTGATGGGCGATGCGAACGGCGGCCTGTTCGACTGCGATTCGCACGGCACCGTCGTCGCCTCGATCATCGCGGCGCAGCCCTCGGACCCGGCCGCCAAACCGCCGCCGATGCCGCCGAACATGGGGCCGCCGCCGCCACCACCGAACGTCGAGGCGTCGCCGTTTCCGACCACGCCGCCACCCCCACCGCCGAAGCCGAGCACGGTGACGGTCACTGCGCCGCCACCACCACCGCCTCCACCTCCGCCTGCCGAACCGCCACCAGAAGAGGTCGCGCCCGCGGCGGGGCCCGGTGGGGGTGAGGTGCCGCCTGTGCCACCGCCGCCGCCCGGCAGCCCCGACGGCATCGTCGGCGTCGCCCCTGATGCCGCCCTGATCTCGGTGCGACAGTCCTCGTCGGCGTTTGGGCCTGCCCGGCCGCAGCCCGGCGACAACGAGGAAATCCGCCGCAAGGCAGGCGATATCGCGACGCTGGCCCGCGCCGTCGTGCATCTGGCGAACCTCGGCGTCCGAGTCATGAACATCTCGGTGACGGCCTGCATCAACGCGGCCCAACCCATCGACCAGGCCGCGCTCGGCGCCGCCATCCGCTACGCCGCCGTCGACAAGGACATCGTCATCGTCGCGGCTGCGGGCAACGAGGGCGAAGGCTCGGCCTGCGGACAGAACCCGTTGTTCAACCCGCTGCGGGCACAGGATCCGCGAGACTGGCAGGACGTGTCCACCATCGTCACGCCGGCCTGGTACTCCGACTACGTCCTCACCGTCGGCGCGGTCTCCCCCGACGGTCAGCCGCTGCCGCAGAGCATCGCCGGCCCGTGGGTCGGTGTCGCGGCACCGGGCCTCGAGACCATGGGCCTGTCAAGCGTCAACGGCGCTCCGATCAATGCGCTGCCCGGCCGCGACCCGGGCAAGGCAATTCCGCTGTCCGGCACCAGCTTTGCCACCGCGTACACCTCGGGAGTGGCCGCACTCGTGCGGGCCAAGTACCCGCAGCTGTCGGCGCACCAGATCATCCGCCGGATCACCGAGACCGCGCACAACCCGCCGCGCGGCGTCGACAACAAGGTCGGCTACGGCGTGGTCGATCCGGTCGCCGCGCTGACCTTCGACGTCCCGCCCGGCGATCGCCTGCCGCCGGAGCATCTGACCCAGCTGCTGCACGTACCCGCCCCGCCGCCTCCCCCGGATCTGCGGCCGCGGCACACCGCGTTGATCGGAGCCGCGATCGTCGGCGCGGCCGCTGTGGTGATCGCCGGAGCAGCGGCGGTGCGACGGAGGCGGTCGTGAAGGCGCGCACGCTCGGCATCAACGCCTCGATTCCCGCTGTCGTCGGGGTGGAAGTCGCAGCGCTCGCCGCGCTCCTCATCTTCCGCCCCGAGCGTTGGTCGTGGTGGCCGACCGTGGCGGCCGCGGTGGTTGCGGCGGCCCTGCTGATGATCACGGTGCACCGGCGCAACGCAATTCGGTGGATCGTTGATCGGATGCGCTGGCGGCGACGCAGGCGCCGCAACGACACGCCGTTGCCTGCGGTCGACATCCCGCACGGCGCCGCGCTGTACGGCGTGCGGGTGCCCGAGCGGTTCGACGGCGAAGCGATCACCATGGTCGAGGTCACCGGCCAGGCCTATTCGCCGACGCTGTTGACCGGGTCGGCGACTGCGCTGACGCCCAACCGCCTGCCGCTCGATGCGTTGACGGGGCTGCTGGACCAGCCCGGCGGCATCCAACTGGCGGGCATCGACGTGGTGTCCAGCGGCCTGCGCGTGCGGCGCGGCACCGGCTACCCGCCGCTCTACTCCACGCTGCTGGCCGACCGTCCGGCCGCCGGCCAGCGCCACACGTATTTGGTTGTGCGCCTGGGCATCGCGAACTCGGTGAGCGGGCTGTCCTACCGCTCGACAGTCGGTGCGACGGCGGCCGCGGCCACCGAACGCATCGTCAACGCGCTGCTGCAGCGCGGGGTGCGGGCCAAACCGTTGACCGCGAAGGACCTCGACGCGGCGCTCGTGGACCTCGGCGCCGGGCTGGCCGTGGTGCCCGCCGATGCCGAGCCCGACAACGCTCCGGTCGGTCCGCGCATCCCGACGCCGGTCGCACCGACCGAGGCCTGGAAGTCGATCGAGGGCCATCCCGGCTACCTGACGTCGTACTACTTCTCCCCCGAGGACATCACCACCAACATGCTCAACCAGATGTGGGCGTTGCGTTCCGACGCTGTGGTGCAAACGATTTCGCTGACAAAGAAGCGCGGTCCCGCCGCGGACGCGTGGGGGCACCCCCGGCCGACAGGCCAGGGGGAGAGCGGAAAGAACACCGAAGACGGCGTCTGGGTGTCCGCATTGGTTCGGGTCAACGATCCGCAGGCGCCGACGAGGCCGCCGACGCTGTACCTGAACCCGTTGCCCGGCTATCAGGGGCCCGCGGCGATCCGGTCGGCGCCGCTGCCGCGCCGGTTCGACGCGCTGCCCGCCCGGCCGCTGGATGCGGCGCCGCTCGAGCTGCCGGTGGGATCGTCGGGCGTGCTGATCGGCACCACCCAGCGCGGCGACCTGTTGCTGCTGTCATTGACCGACCCGGATCAGGCCACCCGCATCGCGCTGCACACCGGCATGCCCTTTGCGTGCCAACTGCTGGTGCGGGCGGCGGCGGTCGGCGAGCGCATCGCGATCTACACCGACAAGCCCGCGCGCTGGCGCCAACTCGAACAGCCGCTGATCGCGGTGGTCGACCGCAGGCACCCGCCTGAGTTCGTGCCGTCCATCATCGTCAGCGACAGGGTCGGTGGTCCGCCGCCAGCCGGCCTGGCGTCGACGGTGATAACGCTCGGTGAAGCAGAGAGCACTGCTACGCCGGATCTGTCGTTCACCCAGATGTCGCCGTCGACGGTGCGCGTCGCCACGGCAGCTTTCACCACCGACGTCCAGATCGCTACGTTCAAGGCAGAGCAGCCCTTCCTGGGCGCCGCGGGCCAGACCGCATAGGAGAGCGCTTATTTCGATGACCTGCGGACGTGAGGAGCATTAGTGACCTCGACTTCCACCGATCAGCGCCGCTCGTTCGACACTGCGATCGAGCGGTACAAGGCCGGCGACACCCGTGGCGCGTTGGCCGGTTTCGTCGCGATCACCGGCGCGCAGCCGTCGATGTCGGACGCGTGGCTCGGCAGGATCGCCTGCGGGGATCACGCCATCGACGTTCTCGAGGCGGCCCACCGCAATTCGCGTTCGCTGTATCGGGAGACCCGGCGGATCGGGTTGGTCGACGGCGATCTACATGCGCGGCTCGATGCGCCGCTGTACGTGACCATGCCGATATGGTCGCGCTCCACGATCGCCCTGGCGTATGCGACGGCGTTGATCGCCGACCGGCGGTTCCCCGAAGCAATCGACGTGCTCGACGACCCCGTGGTTGCCGGAGACGCGATGGCAGCGCAGTGGGCTCAGTTCGTCGGGGCAGCCGCCTACCACCTGGCGCAGCGCTGGCCCGACGTGCTGAGGCTCACCGCCAAATCGCCGCCTGCGCACGCCACCCACGTCGTCGACGACCTGACCGCCGCCGTCGACACCCTCGCCGCCGCGGCGGCCGCCAGCCTCGGGCAGTTTCAGACCGCACTGGACCGCGCTCACACCGTCGCGACGAAGAACCAGTACATCGCCGCCGACGCGGCGCTTACCAGGGGCTGGTGCCTGCGCGAGCTGGGCCAGGAGGAAGCCGCGCGGGCCTCGTTCGAACAGGCCACCAACAACGGGGTGCTGCTCGACGCCGCATCCGAAGCCCTGGCCAACCCTGGTTACCGGTTGCTTGTCACCGACGCCGAAACCATCGCGACACGTACCGACCCGTGGGACCCGAGCACCGAGACGTCCAAGGCGCAGCGCGCCGCCGCCGCGTTGGAGGAACAGAAGGACTCGGTGCTGGCCGAGGCACAGCGCAAGCTCGACGAGTTGATCGGCCTCACCGGCCCGAAGGAACAGATCACGGTGTGGCGCACCGAGATTCAGATTGACCAGATTCTCGCGGCGCGGGGCGAAGAGACGTCGATGACCAACGAGAACCACATGGTGCTCGAAGGTCCACCCGGTACGGCCAAGACGTCGTTCGCGCGTATCGCGGCGGAAATCCTGTTCGGGCTCGGCAAGATCGAGCACCCGACGGTCGTCGAGGTCACCGAGGAGGACCTCGTCGTCGGATACATCTCGCAGACCGCGGCCCGGATGAAGGAAGTGTGCGAATCCGCGTTGGGCGGTGTGCTTTTCATCGACGAGGCGTACCGGCTGGCGCCCGAGCACGAGGGCCACTCGTTCGGCAAGGACGCGATCAACACCTTGCTGAAGTACATGGAGGACTACCGGGACCGGCTGGTGGTGATCGTGGCCGGCTACCCGAAGGAGATGCGGCGGTTCATGCAGGCCAACCCTGGCCTGGCTTCCCGGTTTCATCTGACCCTGTCGTTCACCAGCTACACGCCCGACGAGATCGTGCGGATCGGCCAGTTGATCGCGAGCAAGGAGAAGATTGCCATCGCCCAAACCGCGTGGCCCTTGCTGCGCGACGAAGCCGCCCGGTTGCGCGACACCCCGATCGAGCAAGGCACCGCGCTCGACACCGCCGGCAACGGCCGGTTCGCCCGCAAGGTCATCGTGCACTGCAAGCACGAGCGCGCACGCCGATTGAGCAGCACCCCACCGCAACTGCTGGCGCAGGCCGCCGATCATGAGTTGATCGTCACCGACGACGATATGCGCCGCGCGATCGCCGCAGCCCTGGCCACGAACTAACAGCCCCGCCGCTACCTCACCAGGTGTCGACGAACCGGCGAGGCGGGCCGGGTTCCGCGTAAGCCGTTGCGGCCGTCAAGGTCTCGGCGATGATCCGCCGGGTGTCGGCAGGGTCGATCACGTCGTCGATTTCGAACAGCGCAGCGGCGTTGAGCGCCTTGGCATTGTCCTGCGCCGACGCCGTCGCCTCACGGACGCGCCGCTCGCGCTCGTCGTCGTCGGCGATCGCCTCCAGTTCCTTGCGCAGTCCCAACCGCACCGCGCCCTCGAGCCCCATCGGTCCGAGATGCGCACCCGGCCACGCGACGGTGAGCACCGGCTCGTGCAGGCTGCCGCCCGTCATCGCCTGTGCGCCAAGGCCGTAGCCGCGGCGCAGCACGACCGCGACCATCGGTACCCGCAGCGCGGCGCCGGCCACGAGCATCCGCGAAGCGCGACGCACCAATGCCTCGGCTTCGGCGGCCGGACCGACCATGTACCCCGGGCAGTCGATCAGCGACACCACGGGGATCCCGAAGCAGTCGCACAGCTGCAGGAAACGCGCGGCCTTGTCGGCGGCGGCCGCGGTGATCGCCCCGGCCATGTAGCGCGTGTCGTTGGCGATGACCCCGACGGCGCGGCCCTCGATGCGCGCGAACGCCGTCACCATTTCTCGGGCGAAGCGAGGCCGCAGGAACGTCACCGAACCCTGGTCGGCCAGCGTCGTGATCACCGGTCCGACGTCGTAGGCGCGCCGCTCGCGTTCGGGAATCATTGCGCGCAAAGCGGTTTGGTCGACGGCCTCGCCGGGCGATGACCCTTGCAAGTAGCCGATCAGGCGCTTGGTGACGGCGACCGCCTCCGCCTCGTCGGCGACGACGACGTCGACGACACCGTTGGGCTCCTGCACCGAGATCGGCCCCACCTCGTCGGGGTGGACATCACCGAGTCCGCCGCCTGCGATCATCGCCGGACCGCCCATCCCGATCGACGTGTCCTTCGTTGCGACAATCAGATCGGAGGCGCCCGCGATGACCGCGTTGCCCGCGAAGCACCGGCCCTTGACGATCGCGACCCGCGGCACCACACCCGACAGTTGCGCCCACAGCTTGAACGCGCGCGTCTCGAGCGACGACACCGACGGGAAGTCCGTATCGCCGGGCCTGCCACCGCCACCCTCGGCGAAGAACACCGTCGGCAGGCGCATCCGCTCGATCAGGTCGAACAGGCGGTCCTTCTTGCGGTGGCCGAGATAGCCCTGGGTGCCCGCCAGGACGGTGTAGTCGTACGACAGCACCGCACAGGTGCTGCGTTCGTCGCCGAACAGCGCGCCGTTGATGCGCGCGGTGCCCGCGATCAACCCGTCGGCGGGAGTGCGCGCGATCAGATCGTCGAGTTCCCGGCGGAAGCGCTGGGCCGCGATGGCAAACCTGCCGTACTCAATGAACGACCCGGGGTCGACGAGGTCGTCGATGTTCTCGCGGGCAGTGCGGCCGCCCGCGGCGTGCCTGCGCGCGACGGCGTCGGGACGCGCGGTGTCCTCGGTCAGCGCGCGTCGACGCAGCAGCTCGGCGTGGTCGTCGCGGATCGGCCCGTCGGTCATGGCGGTGAGCCTAACGGGTGAGACACCTCACCATTTAGATCGCGCCCTAACTATTAGCATACGATCGACTGCGTGACGGTCCTGGACACTCGTGTTGATCCGCTGGCGCTCGAACGCCAGGTGTGCTTCGCGCTGGCCATCACGAACCGGGCTGTCCTGGCCATCTATCGGCCGCTGCTGGAACCACTGGGCCTGACCCATCCCCAGTACCTGGTGATGCTCGCCTTGTGGGACCACTACCGCGCCGACAAGCATGCGCAGCCGCTGTCGGTCAAGGCCATCGCCTCGGCGCTACAACTGGATTCGGCCACGCTGTCGCCGATGCTCAAACGCCTCGAGGGGCTGGGGCTCATCACCCGGACGCGCTCCACGTCCGACGAACGGGCGACCGATGTCGAACTCACCAGGGCGGGTATGCAGTTACGACGCAAAGCGCTCAAGATTCCGACCGCGGTCGTCGAGCGGCTGGGAGTAGGCCTCGACGAACTGGAACACCTGCACTCGGTCCTGACCCGGGTCAACAGCGCCGCGCTGGCCGCGGGTGCACTCGAAGGAGAACGCTCATGAACCGTCCGAAGCTCATCAGCTATCTCGGGTACGTCTTCGGTCGCACGCTTCCCGCCGGCTACCGCGACTGGGTGCGCAACGACCTCGCAGGCCCGGGCGCTGTGCGCAGGCACATGCTCCGCTACGCCATCCCGCCGCTGCTGGTACTCGCGCCGTTCTGGCTGCTGCCTGCGTCGTTGTACGTACACCTGGAGATGACCGCACCCATATACATCTGGGCGTTGTTGATGGCGCTCGCATTGAACAAGGTGTGGCGCCGTCACCGTCTCGCCCAACACGGTCTCGACCCGAACCTCGTCGACGAGATCAACCGCAAGAAGAACGCCCACATCCACGACGCGTACATCGCCAAATACGGCCCGCGGCCCAAGGAGGCGCGCTGGCAGTCCAACAGCAGCCCGTTCTAGCGATGCCCATCGCCGAGCGGATTATCGAGACGAACGGTGTGCAGCTGCACACGCTGGAGGCCGGCGATCGCGGTAACCCTGTGGTGGTGCTGGCCCACGGCTTCCCGGAGTTGGGCTACTCGTGGCGGCACCAGATCCCGGCACTTGCGGCGGCCGGCTACCACGTGCTGGCACCCGACCAGCGCGGATATGGCGGGTCATCGCGTCCGGAGGCCGTCGACGAGTACAGCATCGTCGACCTGACCGCCGACCTCGTGGGACTGCTCGACGACGTCGGCGCCGACAGGGCGGCCATTGTCGGCCATGACTGGGGCGCGATCATCGCGTGGGCCGTGCCGTTGCTCCATCCCGATCGGGTATCCGCCGTGGCGGGGCTGGCGGGACCGCCTGCCCCTCGACCGAGGAGGCCACCGACAGCGGGTTGGCGGCACAAATTCGGCGACAACTTCTTCTACATCCTCTACTTCCAGGAACCCGGCGTCGCAGACGCGGACCTGGCGCGTGACCCCGCGACCACGCTGCGTCGCAGTCTGGCCGGACGCCTGCCGAACACCGAGGACGAGGCGCGCCTCATGTTCAGGCCGGGCCCAGAAGGCTACGTCGAGCGGCTCCCCGAACCTGACGGATTACCTGACTGGCTCAGCCAACCCGAACTCGACCACTACATCGCGGAGTTCACCCGGACCGGATTCACCGGGGCGTTGAACTGGTATCGCAATTTCGACCGCAACTGGGAACTGATGGCTGACGCGCCGGCGGCCACGATCACGGTCCCCTCGTTGTTCGTCGCGGGCTCCCACGATCCTGTGTTGCTCTTCGCCCCGACTGACCGGTACGCCGATGTGGTCGCCGGTCCCTATCGGCAGGTGATCATCGACAAGGCAGGCCACTGGATCCAGCAGGAGCGCCCCGCCGAGGTTAATGAGGCACTGCTGACCCTTCTTTCCACAGCGGCGTGGTCCTAGCCACACACAGTTATCCACAGGCCGTCGCCCGGCCGGTCGAAACTGTCGGACGCGCGACTTAACGTGCGGACATGACCAACTGGATCAACACCGTCAGCCGCGACCACGTCGAACGTGGCGTCCGCGGCCGATTCACACAGGCCAACCACGGTAAGCCGAACCTGCTGCGCAAGATGGTCCGCGGCGACTGGATCGTCTTTTACTCACCACGGACCGAGCACCCCGACGGCCGGCCCCTGCAGGCGTTCACCGCCATCGGACAGGTCGCCGACGACGAGCCCTATCAAGTTCAGATGTCCGACGACTTCCAGCCGTGGCGGCGCAACGTCGACTTTCTGCCCTGTACCGAAACGCCCATCAGACCGCTGATCGAGCAGCTCGAATTCATCGAGGACAAGACGCGCTGGAGCTACAAGTTTCGCTTCGGGGTCTTCCGTATCGACGACCATGACCTCGACGTGATCCGCTCCGCGATGACGGGATAGCGCTACTGTGGCGAGGTGAGCAACACCGATATTGCTCCTGCCGAAGTAGCTTGCGCGGCATCGGCATTCAACGGTGTGCTGCATCCGCGGGACGTGCCGCTGGGCGGTCCGCGCGCCATCCGCGTACGCCGCACACTGCCGCAGCGGGTGCGCTCGCTGATCGGCGCGTGGTGCTTCGCCGATCACTACGGACCACACGATGTACGCGACGGCGTCGGCATGGACGTGCCACCGCATCCCCACACCGGGCTGCAAACCGTCAGCTGGCTGTTCGAGGGCGAGGTCGAGCACCGTGACAGCGCAGGCGTGCACGCCATGGTGCGGCCCGGCGAGCTGAACCTGATGACGGCGGGTGCGGGCATCTGTCATTCCGAGGTGTCCACGGCGGCGACGACGGTCTTGCACGGGGCGCAGCTGTGGGTGGCGCTACCCGACTCCGATCGCAACACCGGCCGCGACTTCGCCCACTATGCGCCCGAGCCGGTCGCCGTTTCCGGTGCCGTCGTTCGAGTGTTCCTCGGCGAGCTTGCGGGTAGCCGATCCCCCGTGCACACGTTCACGCCGCTGCTCGGCGCGCAGCTCGACCTCGATCCGGGCGCACGGCTGGAGCTCGCCGTCGATCCGACGTTCGAGCATGGCGTGCTGCTCGACCAGGGCACCCTCGAAACGGCGGGCGCCGTACTCGACGTCGCCGACCTCGCATTCCAGGGGGCCGGCCACAACGTCCTGGCGCTGCGCAATACCGGCGATGAACCGGCGCGAGCCGTGCTTCTCGGTGGACCGCCGTTCGGCGAAGAACTGGTCATGTGGTGGAACTTCGTCGGTCGCAGCCACGACGACATCGTCGATTACCGCCAAGCATGGCAGGACCATGCCGACCGCTTCGGCGCCGTCGACGGCTACCGCGGTGCCGTCACGCGACTGCCCGCCCCGCCACTACCGAACGCCACGCTGCGACCGCGGCCCAATCCGAAAGGAACCCCATGAGCGAAACCGACAAGACGGGCGCACCGACCGCCGTCGCCGCGAAGGACGACCGCTTCACCATCTCGGTCGACGGCAAGGAGGTCGGCAAGGCCGAGTTCCTCGAACGCAACGGCCGACGCGTATTCACCCACACGGAGGTCGACGGCGACTACGAAGGCCGTGGGCTGGCAACGATTCTCATCCGCGAAGCGCTGGAGCAGACCCGCGATGCCGGTATCCCCATCGTCGCCAAGTGCAAGATGGTCGCGAACTACATCTCCAAGCACGACGAGTTCAAGGACTTCGTCGAAGATTAGGTCGGCTATCGTCTGTCTCGATGACGATTCATGACCAGGCGTTCTTCACCGCGGACGGGGACGCGCTGGTACCCAATCCGATCGCGCGCGGGCCTTGGGGATCCACGATCAGCGGCACCTACATCGGCGGCCTGCTGGGCCGGGCCATCGAACGCGCAGGGATCGACCCTGAACTGCAGCCCGCCCGACTGACCGTCGACCTTCTGCGACCGGTAGCGCTTGCCGACCCGGTGCGCGTCGACGCATATGTTGAGCGCGAAGGCAGGCGGATCAAGTTGGTCGACGCCGTGATGCGGCAGAACGACACCGTCGTCGCCCGCGCCAGCGCGCTGTTTCTGCGCCGCGCGGAACAACCACCCGATCCGGCGTGGACGCTGCCGATCGAGATGCCGGCGCCGCCGACCGCGCAGGTCGAGCTGACCGGCGACTTCACCATGGAGCTTTGGGCCTACAGCGCGAACTCGGAATTGACCGCGCCCAGTAACGACCTGAGCGAGTGGCAGCACGGCGGACAGAAGTACGCCTGGGTGCGCGACGTGAAGCCGCTCGTCGAGGGCGAACCCGTCACACCGTTCGTCCGGGCAGCGATGGCGGGTGACGTGACGAGCTCGCTAACCCATTCCAGCGCAAGCGGTTTGAACTACATCAACGCCGACTACACGTTGACGCTCAGCCGGCTGCCGGACGGCGAGTACATCGGCCTGGCCGCGCTCACGCACTACAGCCACGCCGGTGTCGCCACCGGAACCGCGGCGTTGTTCGACCGCCTCGGTCCGATCGGCGCCGCGATCGCCACGGGCCTGGCGAACCCAGGCTTCCGGCCGCCGAAGCGTATCTAGCGCGGCTGGAGGATGAACACCGGAATGTCCCGGTCGGTCCAGGCCTGGTACGCGTCGAAGTCGGCGTAGGCCTCGACCAGCTTCGGCCACAGCCGCTGCTTTTCTTCGGGGCTGGCCTGCACGGCGCGCACCGGCCGCCGCTCACGGCCGATCTCGATGTGCACGTCGGGGTCGGCGACCAGGTTGTAGTACCACTGCGGGTTCTCGTCGCGGCCGCCCATCGAGGCCACGACGATCACGTTGTCGCCGTCGGTGGTGTACACCAGCGGAGAGGCGAACAGCTTGCCGGACTTGCGGCCGCGGTGTTCGAGCAGCAGCGTCGGGACCGGCTTCTTCGCGCCTGCGCCAATACGCCAGTTCGCACCGATCTTGCCCCCGCTGCGACGGTAGAGCCAGGCGTGCGCGCGGCCCGCGTATCGCATCACGGTCTTCACGAACGGCGCGTTCAGCTGCTTGGGCTTCTTGTTGGCGTCCATGTCATCAACCTAGATACTGCGCGGTGCTGCCACCCACCGGCATCGGGTCCATGCCGAGCTTGCGGTGATCCCAACTACGGGTACGGCTCCCCACCACGCGAACACAGATCCGGTTGTGCATCATCGCATCGACGAAGGGGCGCATCTCGTCGGTGTAGGGGCCGGTGTAGCGCTCCCACACGCTTTTCCCCACGCGCAGAGCTGTTTCCGGGTCGTCGACGATCTCGGCGCGTCCGTCGATCGACACTCCGCGCAGTGTGTCGTAGCTCTGCCCGTCCTCGATCATCACGGTGATAGTCGGGTCGCGGCGCAGGTTCACCGCCTTCTGCGACTTGGCCTTGGTCTCGAACCAGATCTCGCCGTCGACGACGGCGTACCACATCGCGACCAGGTGCGGCCGCCCGTCCGGCAGCAGTGTGGCCATGGTGGCCGTGCGGCTGCGTTCGATGAATTCGGCGATCTCCTCGTCGGACATCACGATTTTCGCGCGTTCGTTCTTGCCCACGCCCTCGATACTTTCAGGTTCGCCCCGCGGCGACCGTCACGGGGATGGGAGTTGTGCTTGACCGATGCCGTTCTGGACGGTGTGCTGGGCAGGTGCTCAGAGATATCCGCGAACTGACCGGTGACCCCGAGGCCTACGCGGCCGAACTCCGCAGTCGGTGGGGCGGGCTGCTCAGTTACCGCTACATCGGCCGATTCCACGCCTCCATGGACACCGGCCCGGCCGACGAAACGGTCACCATGCGCCGCGATATGCGCAATCCCAGCGGCGGGCTGCTGCTCGCGGTGCTCGGCATCGCGTCGCCGGACAGCGGCGGGGTCTCCGACCTGGAGGCCGTTCCCAACCCGGTCATCTGGTCGGGGCAGGTCCTCGACCCTGGCCGCGACGTCGCGCGTTTCGAAGTCAAGACCGAGGTGCTCAAGCAGGGCCGGCAGATGGCCTACAGCCGCTCGACGATCGTCGACGCCGACAATCCCAGCCGGGTGCTGGCGCTGACCGAGGGACAGGGCGTCAGCATCGGGGTGCCGCCCGAGGGTCTGCAGAAGATGGAGCATGTTCCGCTCGAGATCGTTGACTCGCCGGACCTACCGCCGCTGTGGCAGGCGTTCGGCGGCGCGTGCCGGCCCGACGGGCACTGGGTACTGCCGGAGCTGTCGGCGGAGGTGGCATCCCCCGACGCCGCACTTCATATCGGCCCGCAGTTCGTGATCCTCGAGACGGCGGCGTTCGACGTGGCGTGCGGCGCCGTCGGCACCGACAAACTGCAGGGGACGTCGTCGCACGTGATGTTCCTCGCCCGCGGCAAGGTCGGACCGTTCCGCGTCGAGGCACAGCCGATCGTCGGCGCCGAGGGCACCGTCGCGGCGCGCGCAGTTCTCCACGATGAAGGCAACGGCGACAAGGCGATCACGGCCGCGTCGTACGTGTTCGCGTATTGATTCAGTGGGGCGGGGCGGGCGTTGTTTGCGCTGTAATTTGACGCTGGGTCAGGCCCGGGGCGATGCGGGCGTGATTCGTTACGCCCCAACTTGTTTGGGCGTCGGCCGACCCGACCTAGTTGGTGGTGTGTGGTGGGGGTTGGAATGGTTCGTACCACCACCAGTGGGCGCGTTCGCCGGTGGGTCCGCGGTAGGGCGCGACGGTGGGTGGGGGTGTGTTGGGTGGGCGGGCCAGCGACCCGGCGGTCAGCACGCGGCCGGCGGCGTCGGTGACGACGAGGTCATCGGCGGGTCCGGTGAGGGTGATGACGCCGCGGTGGTGCAGCCGATGGTGATAGGGGCACAGCAGCACCAGGTTGGCCAACTCGGTGGCGCCGCCGTCCTCCCAGTGCCGCAGGTGATGGGCGTGCAGGCCGCGGGTGGCCCCGCAGCCGGGCACCGCACAGGTGGGGTGGCGGTACTCCAGTGCCCGGCGCAGCCGGCGGTTGATCACCCGGGTGCTGCGGCCGGCGCCGATGGGTACGCCGTCGCGTTCAAACCACACCTCACAGGTGGCATCACAGGTCAGATAGTGGCGGTCGGCATCCGAGAGCAGTGGGCCCAGATGCAGCGCGGCGACGCGGTCCTTGACATCGACGTGCACCACCACGGTGGTGCGCTGTCCGTGCGGGCGCCGCGCGGCTTCACCATCCCAGCCCGTCTCCACTAACCGCATAAACGCATCCACGGTGTTGGGAAACGGCGGTGTGTTGTTCGCGGAGCCGGTGTCGTGGTCGTGTTTCCACTCGGTGATCAACGCGTCCAGGTGTGACTGCACCGCCGCGTCGAACGTGGCGGCCTCGGCGTGGGGCAGGGTGATCCGCCACGTGGTCGACGTCTCGTCGCTGGTGGTGCTGAGCGACCGCTGCGGCTCCGGCACCGGCTCGGGTACACACTCGTCGTCGTCGTCGTCGTCCTCGTCCTCGGGTGCGGGTTGGGGCGTGGGTTGGGGTTCCAGTTTCAGCGCGGTGCGCAGTTGGTTGACCGTGGCGACGCTGGCCAGCTGCGCATAGTGGGCATCGGACCCGTGCCCGGCGCGGGCGGCGATGACGCCGACCTGATCCAGCGATAACCGGCCCTCCCGCAAGCCCTGCACGCAGCGGGGGAACTCGGCGAACCGGTGGGCGATGGCGGCGATCGTGTGCGCGTTGCCCGCCGCGGCGCCCAGCTTCCACGCCACCAACGCCGCCACCGACCGCGCCCCGGTGATGCCGCACAACCCGTCGCGATCGATCTCGGCGACGAGCTCCACGATCCGCCCATCGATCGCGTTACGCTGACCGCACAACTGCGCCAACTCCTCAAACACCACCTCGAGGCGGTCGATAGGACGCACCGCCACCGCGTTCTCGAAGTCGAACATACATTCGATAATGCCACAGCCAACCGACAACAACGCAGCGGCCACGGGCCTGATCTATCGCCGCCGAAGCTAAGCGGAGAAACACAAAAGCCACGGATCCGAAGAGTCCGTGGCCCTATGACCGCTAGAAATTGTGGGCGAAGGGGGACTTGAACCCCCACGTCCCGAAGGACACTGGCACCTGAAGCCAGCGCGTCTGCCATTCCGCCACTCGCCCCAACAACCGGGGGAGCCTATCACTGAAGCTGCCCCGATCCCCAACCGTACCGACCCCGCCCGGCAGCCCGCCAACACCGTCGCGCCGATTCTCAGAGTTCTGTTGGTCCCGCATCTGTGTACAGGCCCGATACCATGCAATGTGACAGGTGTGGTTACACGACACGCGGGTAACACCACATCTGCTCAAGATCACGAACTACGGCGATAGGCAGGCGACCAGATGGGTCTCGTTGACCGCATCGAGCGCAAGCTTGAGTCGACCGTGGGCGACGCCTTCGCGCGGGTGTTCGGTGGGTCGATTGTGCCGCAAGAGGTCGAGGCCATGCTGCACAGGGAAGCCGACGCCGGCGCGCGGGAATTGGCGGGCGGCAGGATTTTGGCGCCCAACGAATACATCATTACCCTCAGCGTGCCCGACTATCAGAAGGTCAGCGCTGATCCGGACATCACTTCGGCCACTTTCGCCCGCCACTTGGAGGGTTACATCCATGACCAGGGGTGGCAAACGTATGGTGATGTGGTCGTCAGATTCGAGCAGTCAGCGAACCTGCACACCGGACAATTTCGCGCTCGTGGTGCGGTCAACCCGGACTCCACCACTGGCGAAGCCGCCCCAGCACGACGAGACCGCGCGTACACCGCAGAAGGAGTACAACCGATGACCGACAACCCGAGTTACCGAGGCCAGGGACAGGGGCGGCCCGACGACTACTACGACGACCGCTACGGGCGTCCCGAGGACCGCGACGGCGGTCAGGACCCGCGCGGTCAGTATCCACCCGAGCAGCGGGGCTACCCCCCGCCACCGCCGCAGGGCGACCCCGGCTACGGCCAGCGCCACGGCTACCCCGAGCAGCAGCAGGGCGGCTACCCCGAGCAGCAACAAGGCGGCTACCCCGAGCCCGGTCAGCACGGCGGCGGTTACCCCGAGCAGCAGCAAGGCGGATACCCGCCACAGCAGTACGAGCAGCGCCCGCCCGCCGGCTACGGCCCGCCGCAGGGCGGCGGCTACCCGGACCAGGGCGGCTACCCGGATCAGGGCGGCTACCGCCAGGCTCCCGGTAACTATCCCCCGCCCGGCGGTCAACCCGGCTACGGCGGTGACTACGGCCGCCAGGACTACGGTCAGCCGGCCGCCCCGCGCCAGGACGATTACGGCCGCCCGCCCGGTGGCGGCTATCCCGAGCAGGGCGGCTACCCGGACCAGGGCGGCGGCTATCAGGACCCGGGTTACGGCGGCCAGCAGTACGGCGCGCGCCAGGATTACGCCCAGCCCGACTACGGCCGCCAGGACTACGGTCAGCCGGCCGGCGGTTACGGCGACCAGGGCTACGGCGAGCCCGCAGGCGGCGGCTACGACTACGGCCCACCCGCGGGCGCAGCGGCCGGCGGCTACGGCGGCGGCTACGGGCAGCCCGACTATCCGGCCGGTGGCGCCACCGTCACGCTGCAACTCGACGACGGCAGCGGCCGGACCTATCAGCTGCGCGAAGGCGCCAACGTGATCGGCCGCGGCCAGGACGCGCAGTTCCGGCTGCCGGACACCGGCGTCTCACGGCGGCATCTGGAGATCCGCTGGGACGGTCAGGTTGCGCTGCTCTCCGACCTCAACTCCACCAACGGCACCACGGTGAACAACGCGCCGGTGCAGGAGTGGCAGTTGGCCGACGGTGACGTGATCCGGTTGGGGCATTCCGAGATCATCGTCCGCGTCCACTGAGGGCCTCACGGCCCGACGGCCGAGTCACAGCACGGGCACAAGCCGTCAGCTTCCCGCTCATGCTGATGGCTGTCCAAGTATCGTGACGTTGCCGACGGGCGGGGACGGAGAGGACGTCAGATGCAGGGACTAGTTCTGCAGCTGACGCGTGTCGGATTCCTGCTGCTGCTGTGGCTCTTCATCTGGTCGGTGCTGCGGATCCTGCGGACCGACATCTACGCGCCGACCGGGGCGGTGATGGTGCGGCGCGGCTTGGCGCTGCGCGGCTCGCTGCTGCCGTCCCGCCAGAAACGCCATACCGCCCGAACGCTGGTGGTGACCGACGGCGCCCTGGCTGGTACCCGCATCACGCTGGGCACCCAGCCGGTGCTGATCGGCCGCGCCGACGACTCCACGCTGGTCCTGACCGACGATTACGCCTCGACGCGGCACGCCCGGCTGTCCCAGCGGGGTTCGGAATGGTATGTGGAAGACCTAGGATCGACCAACGGCACATACCTCGACAGGGCGAAGGTGACTACCGCGGTACGAGTTCCATTAGGCACGCCGGTTCGAATCGGCAAGACGGTAATCGAGCTGCGCCCGTGACACTAGTCCTTCGATACGCGGCGCGCAGCGACCGCGGCTTGGTCCGGGCCAACAACGAGGACTCGGTGTACGCGGGTGCCCGACTGCTGGCACTCGCCGACGGCATGGGTGGTCACGCGGCCGGCGAGGTGGCCTCCCAACTCGTGATCGCCGCGCTGGCTCATCTGGACGACGACGAGCCCGGCGGTGACCTGCTCTCCAAGCTCGAGTCCGCGGTCCGGGAAGGCAACTCCGCGATCGCCGCCCACGTCGAAGCCGATCCCGAACTCGAGGGCATGGGCACCACGCTCACGGCAATCCTGTTCGACGGCAACAGACTTGGGCTGGTCCACATCGGCGACTCGCGCGGATATCTGCTCCGCGACGGAGAACTCGCACAGATCACCAAAGACGACACCTTCGTCCAGACCCTGGTCGACGAGGGTCGGATCACCGCCGAAGAGGCGCACAGCCATCCGCAGCGTTCCTTGATCATGCGGGCGCTCACCGGACACGAGGTCGAGCCGACGCTCATCATGCGGGAGGCCAAGGCCGGCGACCGCTACCTGTTGTGCTCCGACGGGCTGTCGGATCCGGTCAGCCACGAGACCATCCTCGACGCGCTGCAAATCCAGGATGTGGCCGAGAGTGCCGACCGGCTCATCGAACTCGCGCTGCGCGGCGGCGGCCCGGACAACGTCACGGTGGTCGTCGCCGACGTCATCGACTACGACTACGGGCAGACCCAGCCGATCCTTGCCGGCGCAGTATCGGGTGACGACGACCACGCCGCCCCGCCGAACACCGCGGCCGGTCGTGCGTCAGCGTTCAACCCGCGGCGCAACGAGGCGAAACGCGTTGTGCCGCAACCAGAGGAGGTCACCCGGCCGCCGCGGTCACGGCGCAAGATGCTCATCGCCGCAGCGGTCATCATCTTGATCGTGCTGGCCGGCCTGGCCGTCGGCAGGGAGATCGTCCGCAGCAACTACTACGTCACCCAGCACGACGGCACGGTGTCGATCATGCGCGGCGTGCAGGGTTCCTTTCTCGGCTACCAGCTGCAGGAGCCGTATCTCCTTGGATGCCTGAACGACCGAAATGACCTGTCGCTCATCAGCGCCGGGCAGTCGCGCGACGACCGGTAGCAGCAGCGGATCGGCGTACGGCGCGAACCGCCGGATCACCAGGTGTGCGCCGCCAAACAGCCCCATGTAGGCCAGCGTGTAGGAGGCCAGGTCCCAGCTCAGGCCCTGCTCCTGGTTGGCCTCGACGATGAGAAGCGCGACGGTGGTGATGACCGTGGCGAACCCCAGCAGAAGCAACTCCGCATTGCGCCGGTTCGGAAGCGGCGGCAATACGGTGACGGGCGGCTGGGGTTGTGTCGTCATGACACGGTCCGGCAGGTCTTGCCCGGTTCGGAGGGCGGCGGCGGCCCGGACAACGTCACGGTGGTCGTCGCCGACGTCATCGACTACGACTACGGGCAGACCCACCCGGTGG
>LZSH01000193.1 GCA_001665255.1 Mycobacteriaceae bacterium 1482268.1
CACGTTGCCGATGACCGTGGCGGTGCCAGGTCTGCGCACCGATGGCAGTTGGGCGAGCGCGAGCACGACGACGCCGTAGACGATGAAGAAGGCGCTCATCGAATACTCGAAAGCCGCAGTGGTGCCCGATTTTTCGGCCAGCCAGCCCGCCAGCGGAATTCCTGCGATGCCTGCAAGCCCGGTCAGCACGGCGTCGGCGCGCATCGCGAAGCGCAACAGCGAGTCCGTCGACTCCTTGAACCTGGGCGTGGAGATGGCGGTCATCGGTTCACCCCCAGCCGACGCAGACCCACGAATTGCACGGTTCCGATGACGGCGGTATACAGAGCGCCGCCGAGCAGCAGCGCGACACCCCACGCGGTCAGCGGCCAAATGCCGGCCACCTCCGCGGCGATGAAACCTACGGTGAACAGCGCGTTGGCGGTGATTGTGGCGATCGCGCCGGGGCGGACTCGCTCCCGCCCTGCGAGCCAGTACACGACGACGCCGTAGATGAGGAAGAACACCCCCAGCCCGTATTCGACGGCCGCAGGCGAATGGCTCTCCTCGCTGACCGGCGTGCCCG
>LZSH01000194.1 GCA_001665255.1 Mycobacteriaceae bacterium 1482268.1
GCCGTCATCGTCGTCGGTGGCGACGAGGTCGAGTAGCAGGCCGCGGGTGACGGCCAGCCCGAGCCTCGCCAGCGCCGGATCAGCTGTACCGCCGGTCTTCGCGCCCACCTCCGCGAGCCATGAATCGACGGCTGCGGGCAGCATGCGCGCGAAGGGCTGCTCGCCCTGCGAACCGCGCGCGTAGCACTCGAAGAAGAGCCGCTCGAACGGTCGCAGCTCGGGCCGGCGCAGATCGGCCCACATAACCGCCATTGCGTCGGCGGGCTCAGTGTTCCCGTCGGGTAGCCCGGCCATCTGTCTGCGCTCGACCTCGTCGACGATCGCCAGCAAAAGTTCGTCACGGGACCCGAAGTGGTGCAACAACATTCGATGGCTGGTGCCGACCGCCTCGGCGATCTCCCGCAGTGAGCGGTCGCCGATGCCGCCGTCGGCGAAGGCGTCGATGAGCGCGGCGAGCAGTTGGCCGCGCCGCTTGACGTCAGGAGGCCGAGCCACGCAGTTGCTCGCTGCGCGCCTTGAGGCCCTGCGCTTCGAGCTCGAGGTAACGCTTGGTGGTGCCGCGCATGAGCCGGGCGACGAGTGCCCCGATCGGACCCTGCTGGTCGAGCCGCTGTCTCACACGCGTGCCGCCGACGCCGGGGCTGACCTCATGCGCGGCGACGGTGCAGCCGCCGGGAGTGCGCTACGACTGGCCGGTACGCACCGGAGTCATCGTCGGCAGGCTCGATGCCGACGGCTCTCGGTTCATGGCGC
>LZSH01000195.1 GCA_001665255.1 Mycobacteriaceae bacterium 1482268.1
CTGCGAATGGATCCGGCTTGCCTGTCACCCGGCGCAGTGGCTCGAGCTTCGATTCGTCACCGCGGGCGGCGACCTGCTGCGGGGTCTCATTGCACGCCGCGGTGACCGGACGGTGGTGGCCCTGCGTAACGCGCACCTGGTCACCTTCACCGAAGTGGACATCGGCGATCCGCATGCGTTGGTGCCGATCGTGACCGCGGGCCTGTCGGGACAGGCGCCGGCACGGTTTGATGAGTTCACGTTGCCCGCGCAGGTCGCCGCCCGCGGTGACGAATCGAAGCTCGAGCCACTGCGCCGGGTGACAGGCAAGCCGGATCCATTCGCAGACAACGGGATCGGCGGAAGCCTGGACGCGATCGCCGTCGTCAGGGCTCGGTGGCGTGATCGCCAGAACCCACGGAAAGCTCCCTGCGCCGACGGAATCGGCGATGCGCCAGGCCTGCTCGACGGTCAGCTCGACGGCATTAGGGCGCATCTATCCCCATTTGGCGCCCTCGGCCTGGTCTCGGGCGTTCATCGACATGGTGTTCTGCTCGTGGGTCGAGGCCATCGCCCGGTACGCGCGCACCAGCTCCTCGAGCGAGGTGTTCCACTGCGCCTGCCACGCCTGGTAGGTCATGCCGGTGTCGCCCTGCCACGCGCCGGCCAACGCGGCCTGCTCGCTGGCGATGTCCGCGCCGACCGCGTGCAAAGCGGCTGCGTAGCTTGTCATCTCACCCGAGTGCGCCAGCATCGCCGGGTAGTTGTACATGATCTGGGACATGGTCGTTGGCCTTTCTGATCTATCTCAGAGAGAGGTGTAGGTGCTGGCTGCGGCGGCGTCTTGCGCGACGTAATTTCCTGCGGCGTCGCCGAGGTTGACCTGCGCGATGTCGAGTAGCGCGTTGACCTTCGCCGACACCTCGACGAACCGGGCGTGTGCAGCCTGGAACGCGGCCGACGACTCACCCATGTGGAACGCCTGTGCGGAGGTGGCGGCCTGCTCGGCTTGTGCAATGGTGCTCCGCATCAACGCGGTCTTCGCGCCGAAGGCCGCCTCGGATGCGACCAGCTGCGGGATATGAGCATCGAGGAGGCTCATGGTTTCTTCCTTCCTTTTCCATCATCGGTTTCCTGATCATCTGCATGCCACGTGGTAGGCAGCATCGGGGCGACGGGTCCGCCGCCGAACGCATCCCCCGGCAGCCGGGTCAGTCCGGCAGCGGGCGCATCGGACTTCGTCGCAGTGCCGCTGAAACCCATCGCGCCCGCGCCCTGCGATGAGGCCGACACGCGAGTCTCTTCGGGTGGCGGTGGCGGGGAGTCGATTTCGGGTTCGAGGTCCATGTACTCGTCGCGGAATCCGCGCTCCTTGGCCTTGGCGCGCCTGCGGGCCCGCCTCTTCTCGCGGGCAGCCGCCGCGGCCGCAAGCGCCGCCTCAGCAGGGATATCGGCAGCGGGAGCCTTGGCGGCGGTCCTGTCTCGCAGGGTCGGCGTGAAACCCTCTCCCGGGTCGTCGCCGCGCACCGCGTAGGGCACCAACTGGGCGGGGGCTGCGGGCGCGGGCGCCGCGGTGCTCGGGGCGGCGGGGCTGGCAGCGCTCGAGGGGGCGACGCCCGGGCTTACCGATGTGGGGGCGATGCCGGCCACGGGCCACTGCGCTTGCCGTTCGGCACGGGCCGGCGCGGGCGCAGGCGCAGGCGCCTCTACCACGGCCGGGGAATCGGCGGGAGGTGCTTCCTGCGCAGCGACCGGTGCAAGATAGGCGAGTCCGACACCGATCAACAGCGGGATCAGGAACGGCGCACTGAGGATCATCCCCCAGGTGGGCCAGCCGAGGAGATTGGTGATTACTAAATAGCCCACCACGAACAGCAGCGGCCACCAGGTGACCAGCGCTTGCGCGGGATTCGTCAGGAAGTCGGTGATCAGCTGGATGATGTTGTTGAACGGATCACTCAGGAAATCGAGGATCGGCCCGTAGAGCTGGTCGATGTAGTCCTGATACCAGGCCAACAGATCGGAGATGATGTCTGAAAGGTTCAGGGAACTACCCGATTCCGCGGCTTGGGCCTGAGCAGCCATCTGCTGGGCGGTCGCTAGCGCGCCGCCCGCTTCGCCGACACCCGGCTGCAGCACGAACGGCGCGGGGGGCGTGGCGGGTGTCGCTGCGAGCGCCGCACCGGACACCGCTTCATACGTGCCCATGACGGTCGCCGCCTGAATCCACATCCGCACGTAGTCGGCCTCGTTGAGCGCGATGGGAATCGTGTTGATGCCGAGGAAGTTGGTGGCCATGAGCACGCCGTGGACCACCTTGTTGGTCACCAGCTCGGGCATCGTGGGCATGGTGGCCAGGGCCGTGGTGTAGGCGGCCGCGGCGGTCTCGTGCTGCGCGGCGGCAGCGGCACTGTTCGCGCTCGCATCCGCCAGCCACGCCAGGTACGGCGCGTGGGCCGCGACGTACTGTTCGGCGCTCGGCCCCTGCCAGGAGCCCGCCTGCACCTCACCGAGGAGTGCCGTGAGTTCGGCTGCGGCCGAGGCATATTCGGCGCTCAACGACTGCCAGGCCCCTGCCGCGGCGAGCAGCGACCCCGGTCCGGGGCCACTGCTGAGCAGCGTTGAGTGCACCTCCGGGGGAAGTGCCATCCAGGGGCCGGTCATTGTCTAGCCCCGCGCCACGAGGTAGGACGCGGCAGCGGCGGCATCTCCGCTTGCGTAGCTGGCCGCCGATTCGCCGACGCCGGTGCCGGACCGGCCCAACTCCTCGACTCCTTGGGCGGCGACGGTCGCGTGTTCGGCGCCGTGTGCGCTCATCCCCGCGGCGGTCTGCAGGGAGACGGGATCAGCGGCCGGCGGTATCACCGCGGTGACGAGCGGTGCGGCACCGGCATGCGCGGCCGCCAGTCGCGCCGTCAGCGCCTCGACCGTCGCGCTGGCCGCCGTCAGGCCCTCGGGAATTACTCGCAGAGTCATCGGCCGTAGTCCTTTCTCTCACCGTTGCTTTGTGTCACGACTTCCTCGACAAGCGGGTTGACGATCTGCAGGTAGGTCGGTGAATCGCTGTCGCCCAGCAGCATTGCCCTGCCCGCGGGCAGCCGGCTGAAGCGTTGACCGCGAATCTTGCCGCTGTCCTGCGGGTTGCCCGACAGCATCAACGTCGTCGCCTGCAGTTCGTTGAGGCGCCGCAGCAGTGGGGCGGTCATCACCGCATGCGCCGATCCGGTGGCCCGTGCCGTGACGATCACCCGCAGCCCGAGGTCGCCGGCCTCCGACAGCAGCCCGATCAAGCTTGTCCACGGCCGTTGCCCGACGTATGGCCCGCCCATTGCAGGGGTGTCGGGAATCTGGTCCACGTCGTCGACGATCAGGTAGTGAGTGTGCCCGGCGAACGTCCAGCTACTCAGTTGCTGCCGACTGAGACCGGTTGGCGGCCTGCGCTTCTCGATGATCGACGACAGGCCGAGCATCGCGGGGGTGATCCGGTCGATGTTGGGGGTGTACTCGTTGTCGGCGAACAGTGGCTCGTCGACCAGATGCAGTCGCCGGTCGATGACCGTGAAGGCGATCTGGTCATCCGATGAGTTGTCTCGCAGCGTGCGGATGATGTGCCGTAGCAACGTCGTCTTGCCGGATCGGTTGTCGCCGAACACCATCAGCAAGGGGTTCTGCGCGAAGTCGAGCGTGACCGGGGCCAGGTCTTCCTCGCGCTGTCCGACGACGATCCGTTCGCGGCCCCGGTACAGCGGCGCGACCGTCTCGGAACGCAGGTCGGTGGGCAGCAGCCGTACCGGCGGCGCGGTCACGCCGCGGTAGCGCGCGTTGAGTTCGCCGATCGCGTTCAGCGGTGGGGTGGCGAACAGGAAGTGCTCGGCCGCCATGGTCAGGCCGCGTCCGGGTTGGTCTGCGGGCACGCTCTCGGCGGGCCGCCGCAGGGCACCGACCACGCGCACGTTGCTGTCGTGCGCGTCGTGCAGCTTGAGCTCGAGACGCAGCCCGAGGCCGTCACGCATCGTCAACGGCACCTCGATCCAGTTCGGGGTGGTGATGACGACGTGGATGCCGTAGGACAGGCCCGCGTTCACCAGCTCGGTGACCTTGGTCAGCAGCGGGTTTCGGGTGTTGAACTGGTCGGTGTTGTCCCTGCTGAACGCGTAGAGGTTGTCGATGACGAGGAAGACTTCTCCGTAGCCGTCATCGCGGTGGGTGGCCCCGCGCCGTTGACGCGCCAGCAGCAGCTGCTCGAGCTCGCCGAAGGTGCGCCTGATCCGTTCCGGCTCCAACGGCGAGGCGACGCTGCCGACGTGGGCGAGCCCGGCCAGCTTCGTCAGCTGCCCGCCGCCGTAGTCGAGACAGTAGAACGTGACGTCCCGCGGAGAGTGCAGCGCCGCGGCCGACAGGATGAACGTCTGAAGTGCCGTCGACTTGCCGGACTTCGGCCCGCCGTGGATCACCATGTTGCCCGCCGACGACGAGGCGTCGAAGATCAGTGGGTCGCGGCGCATGTCGAAGGGCCGGTCGATCTCGCCGAGCGGCCACCGCCACTGCCGGTCGGGAAGGTCGGCTCGCTGCAAGACCTCTTCCAGCGGCAGCGGCTCGTCCAGCGGGGGCAGCCACAGCTGCGGCGCTCGTGGCCCGTACTTCGCCAGCTGGTCGCCGATGGTGGCGATGAGCTTGCGCGGCGGCCGCACGTCTGCGTCAGCGTCGGAGTCGGCGATCGCGGTCTCCGGTGGTGGCTCCACTCTCGACGCCGTGAACACCTGCGGTTGCGGATCGGCGTGCACAACAATCGATTTCGCACGGCGGGGCGGTTCGTAGATCCCGTCGACGTAGGTGCTGCGGAACTTGATCGGCACGGCTCCCGGCGCGGGCACCAGGAAGCCCACGCCCTTGTGTTCCCGGCCGGACTCGATGTGATAGGCGTCCTCGACGCCGATGATCTGACGAGAGATGCTGGGGCTGGCTACCTTCAGGCCGATCCGATACGACGTGTTCTTGTCGATGTCCTTGATCTTGCCGACGTCGAGCGTCTGCGATGCGAACAGGATGTGGATGCGGAACGAGCGGCCCTTGCGCGCGACGTAGTCGAACAGCTCCGCGTACTCGGGATGGTCGGCCAGCATCAGAGTGAACTCGTCGGCCACCACGAACAGCGTCGGCATCGGCGGCAGGTCGTGACCGGCCGCGATCGCGTTCTCGTATTCGAGCACCGAGTTGAACGCGCTGCCCTGGACGCGGCGGCCCGCTTCGCGCAGTAGCTGCTCGCGGCGCGCCACCTCGCCGCGTAGCGTATCGGCGAACCGGTCGGCCAGCGACTTCTTCTCGGCCATGTTCGAGATGACGGCGACGACCTGCGGGAAGTTGCGGAAGATGTCGGCGCCGGCTTCACCCTTGAAGTCGGCGTAGATGACGATCAGCCGGTCGGCCGGGTGAGTTGTCAACAGCGACAACAGGATCGACATCAGCGTCTGCGACTTGCCCGAGCCGGTCATGCCGATCATCAGGCCGTGCGGGCCCATGCCGCCCTCGGCTTCGTCCTTCAAGTCGAAGTAGAGCGGCTCACCGGTGGAGGTGATGCCGATCGGCACCCGCAGTTCCTCGTCGCGCGGGCGTGCCGCCCACAGCTGCGCGATGTCGAGCGCGGAGGCGTCCGGGATCGACAGCAACGTGCTGAACGTGCCACCGCCGGTGCTCGACGAGCGGGTGTGCAGGGGATTGGAGTCCCAGCGGGACAGTCGGCGGGCGAGGTGTGCTGCATCGGCGACGGCGAGGGTGTCGGCATGACTGATGTAGGGCTGCCATCCGCCGGCAGCCTGCCACCGTTGCACGGTTCCGTCGGCCACGCGCAGCACGGGCCGCTCGGGATCCGGATACTGGTCGCGGTGCGGTTCCTTCGTCGATGTGTGAATCACGGTGACACCGGCGACGTTCTGCGCGCCGACGAAATCGTCCGGATCGGAGTCCTGCTCGTCGAGCACGACCAGCAGATGCTTGGTCGCGTCGAGCCCGGCCACCAGCCGGCGCAGCTCCGTCGCACTGGTCGTCAGCAGTCGGGCCGGCCCGACGCCGTCGGCTTCACCGGGAATGTCGGTGTGCGGCAGCCATTTCAGCCACGTCCAATGTTCGGCGTCCAGCTCCGGCGTGGCAACTGCGATACCGAATACCTCCGGGTCGTGCCAGGTGACCGCCTGAGCGATCCACGCGCGCAGGGCTCCGCGCACGTCCTCGGGATCACCGATCAGAGTGATCCGCGACAGCTTGGTCAGGTCGATGCCTGCGGGCACGTCATGGACGGTGCGCTGGGTGTCCAGCAGGCCGCGTAATGCGCTGTGGGAGACGGGCTCCAGGTCGATCTCGTCGGCGGTGTCCTTGACCCGCAGTGCGGTTTTCAGCGGTGCATCGTGCAGGCCGGCCCGCAGCACCAGGAAGTCGTCGTCGTGCGGGTCGCGTTCCCACTGTCTGCGGGTGCCGGCGATGACGGCCAGCGTGTCGGGTGCCGGATGCGACCACTCGAGGGCGGCGCGCTGGTCGGCGGCGTGGGCACGCACATTGTCGCGCAGCACCGACAGATACCGCAGATAGTCGGCGCGTTCGGCGTCGACCTCCTCGGTGCGCATCTTGTTGTCCGAACCGCGGTAGAGAGCGGTGGCCGCCAACAGCAGAACGAACGGGAAGAACAGGGTGGTCGGCGAGATCAGCCGCATGCCGGTGGCCACCAACGCGACGATCATTCCGACGATCAGAATCACGATCAGATAGGGCAGCACCCGCCGCAACAGTGACGGCGGCACCAGTCGTGGCAGTTCGGGCGGCGGCTCGATGGTGATCGTGGTTTTGCGCACCTCGGGCCGGGGCAACCGGCGGTGCGCCTCGAATATCAGCCTGCTCATCGGCTCTCCCCCGCCATCGCGGCGGACTCTGACTGGATCGTGTCGTGGACGGTCAGCGCGCTCTCGCGGGATAACGCCGGTCCGGCGGCGAACAGCGACAGCACCGACCACGGGATGGACAGTGGTGGCGCGGTCAGGCCAAGCGCCTCAACGGCTTTGGTGTCGCCCACGGTGTCGATCCCGTAGCGAACGCCGGTATCGCTGACCCAGAACTGCGCGCCCGCGATCGGTGATCCGGGTTCCTGTCCCACGGTCTGAACCAGGTACCCGCTGCCCGGCGGCACCACGACACGCGTGCCGGACCCGACGAGATCGACAGTGTGCGTTCCCGTTTCGACGGGTAGTGCGGCGCCCGAGAGCAATGTCAGCCCGCTGACGTTCGCGCCCTCCGGCTTGGCCCATCGCGCGCAGGTGACGGGTGCGTCGGCGGCGTCGACGAGGGCGACGGGATCGCCGGGGTAAACGCTGGTGTCGATAGCGGTGGAGACCGGCGCCCGTGACACCTCGTCGGCGCCCAGCCTGGGCGGTTGGTCGAGACCAAATGAGTTGGTGTTGCGCAGGATAGCGGCCAGCACCGGCGATACCGGCTGCAGGCCGTCGGCCAGGACCGCGTAGTGGCGCATCGTGTTGTCGGTGTCGAAGGCGACCACCACGGCGCCGACTGGCGCGGGCACCGGCAGCGGATAATGCGGCGGCTCACCCGCCCCCGGGATCGCCGGCGCCGTCAGGGCGGCCGATTCGGGCACGGCGTTGAACAGGCCACTGGCGATGGGACGCGGCGTCAGTGGAGCCGCGCCGAGGCCGAGCGCGTCACTGACCGCGTGATCGTTGAGGTCGACGGCGCTGCGCCTGCCCTGCCACAGCAGCCAGGTGCGCCCGCCGTTTTCGGCGAGCACCGCGGAGTTCTGCGGCAGCACTCCCGCACGCTCTCCACCGCCGGCAAGGCTCCCCGCGATGACCGTCAGGCCTCGGGCAGGTCCGGCCGCCGCATCACAGACGGTCCACTCTGCGTCGCGAGATGCGTTCTGCACCATGCGTTCCGGCGCACCAGGGATGCCGAGCAGGTTGCCGCGCCCGAGCTTGTCGAGTTCTGCCGACTTCACCGTGGTGGGATTGTCGGGCCTGCCGACGATGAGGCGCGCCGACGCCAGGTTGAGCACCGGATGCAGCTGCTCGCCGACCTTGACGTAGAGCGCAGCGCTCGACCGGTCGGCGAGCACCGCATCGTTGCCCGCCACGCCCGCCGGACGGATCAGCGAGAAGAGAAAACATCCGGCCAGACCGGTGACGACGACCAGGGCCCCGACGAGCACAGCCCGCGTCTGTGTGCGAAGCGGGTCGACGAGCATCCTGGTGTCGTGCAGCGCCACCCCGGATGCGATGCGCCGCATGAGGAATCGCCAACCGGATACCTGGTGGCGGGTGACGAAGCCGCGCCGATGGGATACACCGTCGGGGTTTTCGTTGGCCGGCGTGCGGGAGGTGAAGGCACGACGGTCGTCGTCCTGCCCGCTCACTGCGGCACCGTCAGACCGAGGCCGCGAAGCAGCGGGGTGATGGATTGGCGGACGTCGACGCCGGTGATCGTCATCAGGTCGTCGTCGCTGAAGTCTTCGGCGTCGGAGTGATCGAGGCGGTACTCGCGCTCCTCCTCGGATCGCTCGACGAGGTTACGGACGAACCGGCCATTGCCCGCGATGTCGAGACCCCGCCGGGACACCCCGTTGGCGTCGGGCGATGACAATTCGGCGAGATCTCCGAACAGGCTTTCCATGTCGGTGAGTGCGGCCGGTTCGAAGACGCTGTCGCGTTTCTCGGCCATCCGTTGTGCGATTTCGGTGAGTTCTTTCGATGTATAGGAGGGGAAATCGATGCTGCGGGTGAAGCGTGACCGCAGCCCTTCGTTGGTGTCGAGGAACATGTCGAGGTCGGCGCGGTACCCGGCGATGATGACGACCAGGCGGTCGCGGTCGTTCTCCATCCGGGCCAGCAGCGTGTCGATCGCCACCAACCCGAAGTCGTTTTTCGCGCCGGTGGCGACCAGCGCGTACGCCTCGTCGAGGAACAGCACGCCGTCGAGTGCGCTGTCGATGATGGCGTTGGTCTTGGCCTCGGTCTCCCCGATGTGTTGACCGATCAGATCGGCCCGGTGCACCTCGCGGACGGTTTCTTTCTTCAAAAGACCCAGGCCGCAATAGATCTTGGCGACGACTCGCGCGATCGTCGTCTTTCCGGTGCCGGGTGGTCCGGCGAACACCAGGTGGTTGGTCCGGTTGGCGACGGTCAGGCCGCGTTCCTGGCGCCGCAGCGCCATCGCAACCGAACTCTTCAGCCGCGCAACCTGATACTTGACCTCTTCGAGGCCGATGAACTCCGCGAGTTCGGCTTCGGCCTCGATCAGCAAGTGGGCCTTGCGCTCCTTGGCGCCGGGGTCGACGAAGTCGGCTTCGCCGGGCTCGGTGTCCGGGTCCCACGGGTTGGTGCGGGCATCGATGCGCGCCGCGGTGGTGGTGACGAACCCGACCGTCGCGTCCGAGAGCGCCTCCTCGACGTGGCCGTTCTCCGGGTGGGCGGCATACAGGTCCTGAAGGACTTCGGCGGCCTCCTCGTCGTCGCCGTTCGCCCGCAACGCCAGTGCTTTGGCCAGCGCACCGTCGACGGCGGCGACAGCGACCGGACCCGCCGGGTCCTCGAGATGGGACAGCGCGGGCGCGAACATCCCGAGGCGACCCAGCGCAATACCCAGTGTGACCCGCGCGGCATGGGAGTAGAACTCGTCGAGCGTCGGCTCGTTGACGACGGGGGTGAGCACGCGGACCACGTCGGACCAGCGCTGCGTCCGGTAGTTGAGCGCCACCCGCAACCAGAGCGCCTGCAGCCAGCCCGGCCGCCGCTCGAGCACCTCGGCGATCAGCCGATCGGCCTCTTGATAATCACGCTGATCGCAAAGCGTTGCCGCATAAGCCAATTGATAGTCATCCGGATCGGCGGCACGGAACCGCAGATACAGGCCCGTGTCGTAGGAGAAGCCGAGCGCTCTGGCCGACAGCGCGATCTGCCGGGCTAAAAGGCCCGCGGTGGCCGAGGTCCGCCATACCGACTCGATCACGGTCGGCGAGACGTCACCGGCGGCGGCGAGGCCGGTCCAGGCATCGCAGTGCTCGGCGGCGATATGGGTCAGGGCGGTGAAACCAGTGCGGGCGGCGGCCAGGTCGGCGGGTCGCTGCCGATCGTGCACCGACAGGCCCAACGCACGACAACACGTCGCGAACCGGGTTACGACATCGCTGTCCACCCGAGCCGTAAGCACGTCACTCCCCATTCGGGCCCACGTCTCCTAGGTATGGTTAGGCTAACTTCCGCTGAAGTTAGCATTGGTTAACCTAACCTGTCGAGGCTCACGTGACCCGATGGCCCGTGACCCCCGTCACCCCTTGACGGCGCTGACCAGCGAGATGCTCGCGAACATCGGGTACGCCTCGGAATCGGGCGCCGGGACGGGCCGGCCAATCTGGCGGAAATAATCGTGCAAGTCGACCTCTCTGCCCTGCCACCCGTGTTCTGTGAACCAGTCGATAGCCGGCGCGTGCTGCTCGTTGTAGATCAGGGAGAAGAACCGGGCGCCGTCGTCGGCTTCACGCTCCTGTTCACGCGCCGCGTGGAAAAGCTCCTGGCTGAAGGGTTTCCCGTCGTCGACGGCGACATGACTGCCCCGGGCAGCCAGACTGTGAATGCCGGCGAACAGCTCGGCTTGCGCCGCGGCGGGCAGGTACACCAGTAGCCCTTCGACCAGCCAGGCCGACGGACTCTCTGCGTCGAATCCGCTGCGCAGCAGGGCCTGCGGCCAGTCATCACGAAGGTCGACGGCGATTTCCCGGCGCTCGGCGGTCGGAGTCTCGCCGCTGCGGGTGAGCACGCCTCGTTTGAACTCCAGCACCTGCGGTTGATCCAGCTCGAAGATGACGGTGCCGTCCGGCCATGCCAGCCGGTAGCCACGGGAGTCCAGCCCGGCTGCGGGTATGACGATCTGGCGCACGCCCGCATCGGCAGCGGCATAGAAGTAATCGTCGAAGTACTTGGTGCGGGCAGCCTGGTAGTTGACGAAGTGCCCGCCGAACTCCGACATCAGCTTGTTGTCGGGCGCCTTGCCGTCGAGAACGTCAGCCCACTGCCCGCCGACTGCCCTGCAGAACATTTCCGCATACGGATCGACGACGAGCGGGTCGGCCTTGTTCGCCTCCAGCGCTCGCGCGGCCGCAACGAACAGCGCCGTCGCGCCCACGCTCGTGGTGATGTCCCAGGTGTCGTTATCGCTACGCATAAGCACGGTTATACGCGGCGATTCCGACAGGCCGCTGGCCGCCGGGATGATTCACACGAGCGGGCGGCCGGTCCTGATCCGCCAGTCGAGATCCTTCAGCAGCACATTGAACGGAAACTCCCGAAGGAAGCGAGGCAGCAGATCGTTGACGAACCGGATGCGCTTCATCAACCGGTCGAAGCGGCGCTGCTTGTCGGCGTCCCACTCCAACCGCATCTCGTCGCGGAAGCGTTGCGGCAGAAAGCCTCCCGTGATGAGCAGGTTGAAGTCGTCCAGCCTGCGCTGTATCGCACCGGGAATCTTTGCACCCCGCACCCGGCCCGCAGCGATCGGCCAGAGAAAGTCACGGACCGGGTCGTCGATGCGCACCTGCAGCATCGACTCGTCCCAGTAGCGGTCGAACTCCGCCTGGTTGGCGGGCCACTTCTCGCGGGGCACCTGCAGCATGGTGCCGAGCGCGATGCCCTCCTCGAACAGCTGTGCCGCGGCCTCGTCGTCGACCTCGCCGACGAAGATCTTGTAGATGTCGACGACACCCTTGTACATGCAGGCACCAACCCACATCTGCAGGTCCGGGTCGAACGCGTTGTACGACACCGGGCTTTCCTCGGTCGAATACACCTGCGCGTGGGCGCCGTTCACCGCTCGCCGGAACGCCGCCTGCTGCTCCGGAGTCCCCTGCGCAGCAACCGCAAGGTAGGTGAACGTGGTGCGGGCCCGTTTGATCGGATGGCGGTCGATACGTCCGCTTTCGACCCGGCTCTCCATCACGCCGTAGCCGACGCCCGGCCGGGCGAGCTGCATGATGACGTTCGCCGAACCGGCCAGCAGGCCGACGCCCATCATGCCGCCGACGGCCCGGTTACGCGGCTTCGAGATACGGCGTCGGCTCTGGAGGATCGCCATTGACCTACCCATCCCTATTTGTGATAACGCTTGTTCTCAGATATTGCCCCACCTCGCAGACACCTGTCAAGATGGCAGGATGACCGGGGTGGCCCAGATCCGTCCGTACCGCGGGATCGAGGCGTCAGAGCGCATTGACCTGCGTCGACGTCGGCTACTCGACGCCGGCCTCGACCTGCTCGGCGGTGATGGCGGCGAGGCCGAACTCACCGTCCGCGCAGTCTGTAAACGGTCGGGCCTGACCGCCCGCTACTTCTACGAGAGCTTCACCGACAAGGACGAGTTCGTCGCGGCGGTGTTCGATACCGCCGTCACCGACATCGCTGCCACCACACAGGCCGCCGTCGCAGCCTCGCCGCCAGCCGAGCAGGGCCGCGCCGGCATCGCGAACCTGGTCCGCACGATCGGCGCCGACTCTCGCATCGGCCGTGTGCTGTT
>LZSH01000196.1 GCA_001665255.1 Mycobacteriaceae bacterium 1482268.1
GGCCCGCTGGGAGCACCATCCGCGGGTAGACCTCGTCACCACCGACGGCTTCTTGTACCCGAACGCGGAGCTCACCCGTCGAAACCTGATGCATCGCAAGGGTTTCCCGGAGAGCTACGACCGCAGGGCGCTGATGCGGTTCGTGACAGCGGTGAAGTCGGGCTCGGACTACGCCTGTGCGCCGGTGTACTCACATCTGCTCTACGACATCATCCCGCAGGAGAAGCAGATCATCCGGCACCCCGACATCCTGATTCTCGAGGGTCTCAACGTGCTGCAAACCGGTCCTGCGCTGATGGTTTCGGACCTGTTCGACTTCTCGGTCTACGTCGATGCCCGCATCGAGGACATCGAGCAGTGGTACATCTCGCGGTTCCTGTCGATGCGCGCAGGCGCGTTCGCCGATCCGGCGTCGCACTTCCACCACTACTCCACGCTGACCGACCAGCAGGCGGTGTTCGCGGCCAGCGACATATGGCATTCCATCAACCGCCCCAACTTGATTGAGAACATCCTGCCGACGCGTCCCCGCGCGACGCTCGTGCTGCGTAAGGACACCGACCACTCGATCAACCGGCTGCGCCTCCGCAAGTTATAGCGCGAAGCCCGCCTGGCGATCGCCCGGCGGGCTTGAGCGGCAACGCCTTTACCTCTTGATGCGGCGCACGCCCTGGTACTGCAACTCGGCGAACACCAGCGTGTAGACGCCGGTCGCCAGTGTCAGCACCACGCCGGTGGTGGTCAGCGGCATCCAGTCGGTCAGCACGAACGCGACGGCCAAGACCGTGTACAGCACGTTGCCGATGACCGTGGCGGTGCCAGGTCTGCGCACCGATGGCAGTTGGGCGAGCGCGAGCACGACGACGCCGT
>LZSH01000197.1 GCA_001665255.1 Mycobacteriaceae bacterium 1482268.1
CGTGACGACGGGCCAGGTCTATTCGTCGGTCATCGCGAAGGAACGGCGGGGCGAGTATCTCGGCGACACCGTCCAGGTGATCCCCCACATCACCGACGAGATCAAGAGCCGCATCCTGGCGATGGCTGAACCCGATGAACAGGGCCGGCGGCCGGACATCGTGATCACCGAAATCGGCGGCACCGTCGGCGATATCGAATCGCTTCCGTTCCTGGAGGCCGCACGCCAGGTCCGACACGAGGTGGGCCGCGAGAACTGCTTTTTCCTGCACTGCTCGCTGGTGCCGTTCATGGCGCCGTCGGGTGAGCTGAAGACCAAACCAACCCAGCACTCGGTGGCCGCCCTGCGCAGCATCGGCATCAGTCCCGACGCGTTGATCCTGCGATGTGATCGCGATGTGCCAGAGCCGCTCAAGAACAAGATCGCGCTGATGTGCGACGTCGACATCGACGGAGTGATCTCGACTCCGGATGCGCCGTCGATTTACGACATTCCCAAGGTGCTGCACCGCGAGGAGCTCGACGCGTACGTGGTGCGCCGGCTCAGCCTGCCGTTCCGCGACGTCGACTGGACGCAGTGGAACGATCTGCTGCAGCGAGTGCACGAACCCCACGAGACGGTGCGAATTGCCTTGGTGGGCAAGTACATCGACCTCTCTGATGCATATTTGTCGGTGGCGGAAGCCTTGCGCGCCGGTGGTTTCAAACACCGCGCGAAGGTGGAGATGCGATGGGTGGCCTCCGACGACTGCGAAACCGACAGTGGCGCAGCGGCGGTCCTCGACGACGTACATGCCGTTCTCATCCCCGGCGGCTTTGGAATCCGCGGGATCGAGGGCAAGATCGGCGCGATCCACTACGCGCGCAGGCGCGGCCTTCCGGTCCTCGGTTTATGCCTCGGCCTGCAGTGCATCGTGATCGAGGCGGCCCGATCGGTCGGAATCGCCGGCGCGAACTCCGCTGAGTTCGATCCGAGCACCGCCGACCCCGTCATCTCGACAATGGCCGATCAGCGCGACGCCGTCGCCGGTGATGCCGACCTGGGCGGCACGATGCGACTCGGCGCCTACCCCGCCGTCCTCGAGCCGGATTCCATTGTGGCGCAAGCCTATGGGACCACGGAGGTGTCCGAGCGGCACCGGCACCGGTATGAGGTCAACAACGCCTACCGTGACCGCATCGCCGAAAGCGGGTTGAGGTTCTCCGGTACGTCGCCGGATGGACACCTGGTGGAGTTCGTCGAGTATGCCGCCGACGTTCACCCCTTCATCGTCGGAACGCAGGCTCATCCCGAGTTGAAGAGCCGTCCCACCCGTCCGCACCCGTTGTTCGCGGCGTTCATCGGTGCGGCCCTGGACTACAAGGCCGCCGAGCGCTTACCGGTCGAGATCGAGCACCGGGCCAACGGAGCCGAGCACACCGACGGCGTGGAGCAACTGCTTCAGGATGACTCCCGGCAAAAATCCGAAGCCCGTGGCTGAACACGATTTCGAGACCGTCGAATCCGAAATTCTCTACGTCGGAAAGATTTTCGCCCTTCGCGCCGATGAGGTTCGGATGCCGGGCGGCAGCACTGCGCGGCGTGAGGTCATCGAGCACTACGGCGCCGTAGCCGTCCTCGCGATGGACGATGACGGCAATGTCGTGATGGTCTATCAATATCGTCACCCCGTCGGCAGACGGCTGTGGGAGCTGCCCGCCGGTCTGCTCGACATGGGTGGCGAGCCGCCGCACATCACCGCGGCACGCGAACTGAAGGAAGAGGCGGGTCTGTCCGCTCGGACCTGGCGGGTGCTGGTCGACCTGGTCAGCGCACCGGGCTTCAGCGATGAGGGTGTCCGGGTGTACCTCGCCACCGAACTGTCCGACGTCGGCCGACCAGATGCCCACGACGAAGAAGCCGATCTGCTGGTGCGATGGTTTCCGCTCGACGACGCGGTGCACATGGCGCTGCGCGGCGAGATCGTCAACACCATCGCGGTGAGCGGAATACTCGCCGCCCACGCCGTCCGCGGGGACCATGACTCCTTGCGACCGGTCGATGCGGACTGGCTCGACAGGCCGACCGCGTTCGCCAGACGAAAAGCCCAGTCATGACTACGTTCCGGCCGGCCCTTGACGATCAGCTGCAGGGTTACCTCGATCACCTGACGATCGAGCGCGGCGTGGCCGCGAACACGTTGAGCTCCTACCGGCGAGACCTGCGTCGCTACGCCGAACACCTGAGCGG
>LZSH01000198.1 GCA_001665255.1 Mycobacteriaceae bacterium 1482268.1
GTCGGCGATGGCCGACCAGGCCTCGGCCTGGGCGTCGGTCGGCGCCGCGAAAGTGCCACAGAACCACTCCCTGGTCAGCGCGCTGAACCGGGCCAGCGGATCTTGACGAGAGCTCACACAGCCATCGTGCCAACGGGCACCGACAATCGGCAGCGCTGCGCCTCTGCTGCGCGTGAAAATGAGCCATGGCCGGGGCCCACGCCGTCGTTCTCGGCGCCGGCATGGCCGGGCTTCTTGCCGCCAGGGTCCTCGCCGACTTCTACCGCTCGGTGACCGTGGTGGAGCGCGACGACCTGCCCGATGCCGCAGCCAACCGGCGAGGGGTGCCACAGGGCCGTCACGCCCACGGGTTGCTGGGCCGGGGCTCGTTGATACTCGGCGAGCTGTTTCCCGGGTTCGGCGACCAGATGCTCGCGGCGGGAGTGCCTGCGTTCGACTACCGCGACCTGTCGAGGGCGTCGTTCTATCTCGCGGGGCACCGCGCGCCGGTAGAGGGCGCGTTCACCACCGTCCCGCCGCTGTTCTTCCCCAGCCGGCCGCTGCTGGAGAGCCTCGTCCGCGCCCGGGTGCGAGCGACACCGAACGTTGTTTTCCTCACCGGCCACGACGTCGTCGACCTGACGTCGACGCCGTCGCGGGACCGGATCACCGGCGCGCGGGTGGTGTCTCACGACGGGGCGGCGGAACGGGCGCTGGAGGCCGACCTGGTGGTCGACGCCACCGGCCGCGCGGCCCGCACACCGGCGGCACTGGAAGCGATGGGCTATGGCCGTCCGGTGGAGGACACGGTGACGGTGCAAGTCGTGTATTCCAGCCAGCTGCTGCGAATGGCGCCGGGCACGCTGCGGGAAATGGTGGTGGCCAACACGCCCCTTCCCGGACGACCAACGGGGATGGCGCTTTTCGGGTACGAGAACGACATGTGGATGTTCACCGTGTTCGCGATGGCGGGCGTCGAACCGCCGACCGAGCCAGATGAGCGCCTGGCATTCGTCGAGGGGATGACGCCGCCGCATGTGATGGCGGCGCTGCGAAAAGCCGAGCCGCTCGGCGAGATCTGCCGATACCGATATCCGGAGAACCGGTGGCGGCGCTACGACAAGATGAGGCGGTTACCCGATGGGCTGATCGTCATCGGAGACGCGGTGGCCAACTTCAACCCGATCTATGGCCAAGGGATGACGGTCGCGGCACTGCAGGCACTTGCGTTGCGGCGCAGTCTGTCTCGCGGACAACACGGTCTGGCGCGCCGCTACTTTCGTTCGGCAGCTCGACCGATCGGGGTGGCGTGGCGGTTCGCCACCGGAGCCGATCTCAGCCAGCCGGAGGTCGAGGGCCACCGATCGGTGACCACCCGACTCGCCAACCGCTACGTCGAGCGGCTGTTGACGGTGTGCGAGACCGACATCCGCTGCGCCGAACAACTCATCAAGGTAACCGGGCTCATCGAGCCGCCGACGCGGCTGTTGCGCCCGTCGATCATGTACCGCGTCGCTCGGGGGCGACCGCTTCGCTGAGCACGTCCGGGATGCCGGGCAGCCGGCCGATCATGTCCAGCAGCGCGTGCGCGCACGTATCGGCGATTTGGCCCGCGTCGAGGGACGGCTCCATGATGCGTTGCCTGCACATCTCCATCGTCATGGCCAGCCAGCCGAACATTGTGATGCGAATGTCGCGTTCGGTTGTGGCGTCGAGGTCACCGTGCAGCGTCGTGCACAGCCGGTCCATGAGCCGGTTGACCTGACGCTCGTTGTCGGTGTCTTCGATGCCCCGCAGAACCGGGTCGGAGGTGCCCTGGCCGACATAGGCTGCCCAGGCGCCATGCGGGTGCTTCTCGTCGTAGTGAAGATAGGCCAGCACGCCCGCGCGCAGCTGCTCGAACAGCGTCTGGCCCGGAACCGCCGGGGTGTTGGTCGCCTCGAACAGCCGATCTCCCTCGGCCTTCACCACCGCTGCGAAGAATGCGCGCTTGTCGGGGAAGTAGTGGTACATCAGCGCGCGTGACACACCCGCACGCTCCGCGATCTCGTCGATCCGCACCTCGTCGTAGGGGCGTTCACCGAACACCTTGGTGCCCAGCGCCAGCAACTCGCTACGTCGATCCTCGGGGGACAGCCGGCGCCTGGGTTCGGACACGCTCACCATTTTAATTTGCGCGTGTGCAACAACCGCGCAGGCATTGCGCCGCGCCGCCTCGTCTGCCGCCGAACGTGAAACCAGTGCGGAAATCCGCCGCAAATCTCGCAGCCAGATCACGTTGCTGGTGTCGGCGGGCATCGGCACACTTCGGGCATGGGGAGAGCGTTCGTCGGCAGGGACCTGCGCGTGACCGCTGATGACAGCGAAGGCGGCATCGTGCGACGCCTTTCATCGGCGTGGCGTCGCCGAACGTGAAGCCATTGCGATATTCGCGCCAAAACGCACACTGGTTTCACGTTGGGCGAGAAGGCAATTGCGTGACCCGTCGAACGACCGATCGTAACCGCGGCAGCTCCGAGCCACCGACAAGCTCGCAGCCGTGCAATTCGGCGAGTTGCACCGCGGCTGGGGTGAATTCGTGGTTGGTGACGACCATCGTCTTCGTGCAGCCGTGCATGGGAGCACCCGCGACCACCTCCTGCACCGCGCTCGCGCCGACCGGCCGTGACTGCCTCTTGCATTGCACCGCAACGCGTTCGGGTCGATGTCCGACAACAAGGTCGACACCCCAGTCGCCGGTCATCGAGGTCATGATCACCGGCACGCCGCACGACCGTGCGATCCGCGCGACGTGATCTTCGAACTCGATGCCCGTCATGGCCGACGACGCCGGCCCCTCGCGAGGGCTCGGGGTGAGAGCGCCCCTGAGGGTGGCCAGCAGGAAGCGCGGTGTCGCGGCGAGCAGAACCGGCGCGATAGCTCCGACGGCAATGCTCCATGGCGGGCGCACGCCGAGCAGATGGGCCGCAATACCGAATGCGACGGCGACGGCCAGATAGACCTTTGCCCTGGTGCCCATCACGAGGCGAATGGTAGGTCGGCGGCCCGACAGCCAGCGGATGTGGATCAACCGCGGGCGTGTCGCCGCCGTGGCGCGGCAGCACCGTCAACCTCGCCGCCGCCAGAAGCCGCCCCGTTTCTTTTCGGTTTGCGGGGCCTTGTCGGCCCTTTGCCATCTCCAGGTGTGGCCGTTTTCGGTGGCCACCGCATCGCACAGCCTGGACAGCTCGTCAGCGTCGTTCGGTGACAGAAGGCTGACGAACAGAGGGCCGTCGCGGCTCAGGCGCATGATTTCGTTTTGCAGCAGCGGGAACGACGCGCCCTCCAGTGGCTCGGGGTGGTCCCAGACCCACATCAGTTTTCTGCCCAGGTGGATGTAGTCGGCCATGCGTTGTAGCTACCCCTCCTGCATGTAAGCCATGCTGGCGGCAAACCCGAGGTTTATCAGTTCGTTATTTGGGAATTTAGCTAGCCGTGTATCAGGGCGCGGGCGGCGTTGGCCGTGGCGGTGTTCGTAATCGGGACGGCTTTATCGACGTTGTCCGGTTCAGCGTCGGTGTGTCGGTCGCCGCGGTTGTCTTCCTGATCGGCGCGACTGTCTGGGTTGGCACCTGCGGGGGCGCAACCTTCGACGTCGTCGCCTGCGGCGCGCCGCAACGTACCCTCCTCGCTCTCGGCGCACCGCTGATCTTTTTCCTCGGCGGACTGCGCGCCTTCGTCCGGACGTATCAGATCTGGCGGCAGCACGGCATTTCGTGGCCATGGCACGGTGCGGGCTGGTTGCTCATGGCCGCGATGCTGCTCGTACTTGCGAAGAGCGTGCCGCTCGTCGCCATGCCCTGACCGAAAGGCAATGTCGTGCCGGATAATTCGCAGCCCCTTAGTGCCCTGGCTCTGGTCTGCAGCCTCAAACCCAGCCCGGCCGAATCGAGCAGTGAACTGATGGCCGAGCATGTCTGCGCACAGCTACGCAGCCACGGGGTGAAGACCGACACATTGCGCTGCGCCGATTACGCCATTGCCCCCGGCGTCGAGGCGGATATGGGCCACGGCGACGAATGGCCCAAGATCCGGCAGCGCGTCCTCGATGCCGACATCCTGCTGCTGTCGACGCCGATCTGGCTGGGCCATCCGTCCAGCATCACCCAACGCGTGCTCGAGCGGCTCGACGCCGAACTGTCCAATACCGACGACGAGGGTCGGCCCGTCATGTACGGCAAGGTCGCCCTCGTGTCGGTGGTCGGCAACGAGGACGGTGCGCACAAAGTGTTCGCCGACTGCGCGCAGGGCCTCAACGACATCGGCTTCTCGCTTGCCGGTCAAGCCAACACGTACTGGAACGGCGAAGCGATGCAGAGCACGAACTACAACGACCTCGATGAGGTGCCGGAGCCGGTGGCCAAGACGACGGCTTCCGCAGCGCGCAACGCCGTGCACCTGGCCGGTCTGTTGAAAGCCCGGCAATTCCCGCCTCAGCAGTGAACAAGAACTGGCCGTTGCTAAACGGCGAGGTCGTTCTACCGTGGATATATCCCGGCAAAAACGGGCACGCGGTATGGCGAAAGGAGCAGCCATGAAAAGCCCGAAGGATCCCGTCGACCATGCGAGGACAACCCGGCCCCACGCCGGCGAATCGATGACCGACACCAAAAACATGCCCGCGCTGATTGTCATAGGCGTCGCGCTGGTGTGCTTCGTCGGGGCGCTGGCCGCGCACGCAACCAGCCATCACAGCACCGGCATCGCATTCGATTCAATTTCAGCGGTCCTGCTGATCGTCGGCATGGCCTGGTTGTACATCGAACACCGGCGGGTGCGCGGCATCGAAGAACGGTGGTACGCCGAACATCCCGACGCTCAGCGCCAGCCTCCCAGCAGCTAGCGCGAGTCGTCCATCTGGAGCCATGGTTGATCAGCGAACGTGAAGCTGTTGCGAACTCGCTCAAGGACTTTCGCACTAGTCTCACGCTCGCCGGTCGCCCGGGACAACCGAACGACAAGAAATCCCAGCCGGTAATCCGGCTGGGATTTCTTCTAGTGAAAGACCGCTACTGGTTGGCCTCTTGCCGCTTCTCGGCGGCCTTGGCGCTACCACGGGCAGCGTCGGCCTGGGCTTCCTTCTTGGCGGCATCCTGCTGGGCGTCAGCCTTGTCCTGCTGCGCCTTGCCTTCCTCGACCAGGTCATTACGACCGGTCACGGTGCCTACGGCCTCCTTGGCCTTGCCCTTGACGTCTTCGACGGCGCCCTTGACGGCTTCTTGCGGACCACTGTTCTTCTCGGTCATGCTTCACCTTTCCACTACAGGGGATCAGCTATGGGTTTTCGCCCTTCTTTGGGCCACACGAGAAGCTTTCCCGCGCAGCCAGAGGGTTCCCGAGCCCTTGAGTGAATAAACGCCGCAGATCACTTCGCGGCGGGCAGCACCGCCGAATACTTCGTGTAGCGGGCGCGAAGCGCCACCCCGTGATCTCCGACACGCGCAACGTCCTCCCACGCCGCCAAGAATGTGCCGCGGTGCCGCCAGCGCAGGAGTCGGGCCAGCAGCGCGGGCGCGGTGGCGGTGGTGCGCTCGTAGCCGAGGAACGACGAACGTGTCCGCGGGCTGACGATCAGCCCTAGGACCCGCGGCGTAGGCGGATCGTGCTCGAGATCCCCGCCGACGGTCAACCGCACGTCGACCACTGTGCCCACAGAATGGTTGCCTGCGTCGACGACGGGCAACCCGAGCAGTTCACTGAGCTGCATGGCGGCCCCCGGGAATGCGGCGAATGATGTGGTCGCGCAGCCACCGCTCCACCCAATTCACCTCGAACGTCATATCGGTCTCTGTGAGCGTGACGACGACGCCCACGGAGGCGACCCATCTCCATGGAATCTCCTGCAGCAGCGACAGCGGCGGTGTGCCGCCGAGGATGCGGGTGGCCACCACCTGGCCTGACAGAAGTGCGGTCACCTGTGGCGCCTCGGAGCCCTGCGCCACGTCCTGGCCGAGTTCGACTCCCGACAACTCGAGGTCGTCGACGATCCCGACCGGGTCGCCGCAATGGTCGAACAGTTGACGGTCCAGCAGGTGCAGCCGCGCGTCGAGGAGGCGGCCGCGATGTTGTTTGACGGGGAATTCGATGCTCACTGACCCGCCCCCGTCACGATCATCAGCGGGATCGCCGTCAGCGATGCCGCCAGGATGATGACCAGATACACCGACGCCAGCATGTTCGTCATCTTCCCGTTGGTTTCATCGCCCATGTACTGAGAGTCGTTGGAAACAATGAGGATCGGCAGATAGGTCAACGGCAGCGCGATCGCCGAGAAGACAACCGAGTACTCGGTGACCTGGATCGGGTCCACGCCGGTGAACAGCACCGCCGCGCCGACAACGATCGTCACGAAGATCACGACATGGAATCTGGCGGCTTCGGCGGGACGGCGGAACTTGCCCCACGGCCACCCGAGGAACTGCGCCAAAATGTAGCCACCGGACAGCGCGGTCTCCAGCGCTGCACCGAACGTGGCCGCCACGATGCCGACGATGGCGAAGGCCAACGCGAGCTTTCCGCCCGCGGCGACCACCGGCATGACGGTCTGTGACAGCGAGGTGATCTCGATCTGGTTGGGCAGCAACACGATAGCTGCGCACGCGGCGATCGCGATCGACAGGATGCCGCCGAGCGGAAAGCCGACGATGACGTTCAGTCGGGAGGTGCCGAGGTCCTTGGCGGTCCAGTGTTCCTCGACCGCGCCGGACGAAAAGAAGAACACCTCATACGGTGTCATGGCGGCTCCGAACAACGCGACCGCGAAAAACCAGTACGTCGCAGCCGACTCTTGGGGCGGAATCGTCGACGCAGTGGCCTGGTGCATCAGATCGCCCCAGTTCGGGTGTAGCGCAAACACACTCACGGCGAACACGATCAGGCACAGGCCGAGTAAACCCGTGACGTTCTCCATGATCGAGAACTTGACTCGCCAGATCACCACCCACACCCCGAACGCGGCAACGGGTATCCACATCATCCGGCCGACATCCGTCGCCAACTGCAACGCCAACGCCACACCACCGATCTCGGCGGTCAGCGTCATCACGTTGATGAAGAACGAGGCCGACAGATTGGCGGCCGCAGCGCGGGGACCGAGCCGTTCCCGGATGATCTCGAAGGTCGCCCGGCCGCTGACAGCGGCCACCCGTCCGGCCATGTTGGCGTACAGGCAGATGCCCAGCACGCCGACGGGGACCACCCACGCCAACGCGAGACCGAACCGGGAGCCGACGATCGCGTTGGTGACCAGGTCTCCGATGTCGAGGAATCCTCCGATGGCGGTGAGGATTCCGAGTGCGACCGAGAAGATCTTGCCCATCAGCGGTAGCCGGTCTCGAGGGCATCGGCGGATGCGATCAGGTCGGCGCGCGACTTGTCGGGTCGAGGTTCGGTCGTTACGCCTCGAATCGTCGCCGACGCCGCGTTGAGTTGGTCGAGGATGGTCGTCATCGACGCGGTCAGCATGCGCTGGCGCTCGATGTCCACCGGATCGTCTGCCCGCAGCTCTGCGATTCCCTTATAGGCCTTCACGACCTCGTCTCGGGCGTCTGACAATTGGACGCTGGTCAGCTTGACGGTCGATCGCTGCGCCGACCACTGGTCCAACGCCAGCGCACCGCTGCGGGCGGCCGCCGTCGTCTCCTCCATGGCCTGCGCCAGCTGGCCCGGCATCCCGTCACGGTTGGCGGGACAGCGCGTGAGCAGCAGGCCGAGTGCGACGAACAAGAACACCAACAGCAGTGCTGCCCTGGCGCGCATGTCAACTCAATGGTTCAGTCATCGGCGCGCTCGTCCGGGTCTTCGACTACCTCGTCGAGCTGTTCCTGCCAATCAGCACCCGGGACCTCCAGCGGCACGCTTTCGGGCGGGTCGGCAGGCGACTCGTCGTCGGGGAACGGCTCAACGATTTCCTGCTGCTGCTCGACTGCATCGGCGATGGGGATTTCGTCGCTTCCTGGCATGCCAGCGGGATACCCGGAGGAGCGATCATGAAACGCTGGCAAAGCGCTGCGAATCCGGAAAACGAAGCGGTTCAAATCCAGTTTGCGAACACCCGACCGCTTGGCGTTTACCAGAGCTGAGCTGCGGCAAGGCGAGCTTCGTGGCCGGCCGCATATAGCCACGCGCGCAGAGGTTCCGGTCGAGGCGCGGCGCTGTGGCCGAGGTCGATGGGAGGAAACCGATGAAAATCGCCATGGTTTCCGCGCACGCCAACCTGCACGTGCAGGTGACGGATTTGTCTGCGGCACTTGCCCGCAGGGGGCACGACGTGTCCGTGTACCTCCGGCGCGACCATCCCGACCAGCCTGACCAGATCACCGCGCCGCAGGGCTACACGCTCGTGCGCGTGCGCGCGGGACCGCTCGAGCCGATGCGGAGCGGTGATTTGTTGCAGCAGATGGGCGAATTCGCCCGCTACCTCGACGCTCGGTGGGCCGCCGACCGCCCCGATGTCACCCATGCGCATTTCTGGATGGCCGGCATCGCCACTCAACTGGCGGCCCGGCATCTGGGACTGCCCGCGGTGCAGACCTTTCATGCGTTGGGCGCGGTGAAGGGGCACCGCCAGGGTGCGCGCGACGCCCGCCCGAAAGACCGGTTGGAGGCGGCGGTGGCCAGGAGTGCGACCTGGGTCGCGGCGACCTGCACGGGGGAAGTCGTCGAGTTGATGCGGATGGGCAGATCGCGGACTCGAATCTCGGTCGTGCCGTGCGGGGTCGACCAAGACTTGTTCCGGCCCGACGGCACCGCGACCCGCAAGGGGGCCAAGCATCGCATCCTCGGCGTCGGAAGGCTGGTGCCCGGCAAGGGCTTTGACGACGTGATCCGCGCGATGCCGTCGATACCGAACGCCGAACTCGTCGTCGTTGGTGGCCCCGATAAAGCGGAGCTGGACTCAGACGGCGAAGCATGCCGGCTGCGCGCTTTGGCGAAGGAACTCGGCGTCGGCCGCCGTGTGCATCTTCACGGCGGGGTTGCGCGCGAGGGTATGCCGGCGATGCTGCGTTCGGCAGACGTCGTCGCATGCGCACCCTGGTATCAGTCCTCCGGCATCGTTCCGCTGGAAGCAATGGCGTGCGGCATTCCGGTGGTCGCGTCGGCTGTCGGCGACATGCTGGACAGCGTCGTCCACGACGTGACGGGCAGACTGATCAGCCCGAAGAAGCCGGCGGAGATCGCCGCTGCGATCAATCCGCTGCTGCGCGATCCGTTTCTGCGGCAATCGCTTGGGCTGGCGGGCAGAGACCGGGTGTGCGCCCGCTACTCCTGGGACCGGATCGCGGCGGAAACCTTGCGCATCTACGACCAAGTCGCGCAATCGAATTACCCGCGGGTGTCGTGCGACTTCTAGCCGCGCGCCACCTTGCGGATCAGCCGCGCGGTACTGCTATCGAGGATTTCCTGCCGCGCCTCGGGCGACTTCGTCCGGTCGGCCCGTCGGACCCCGGCGGCTATTGTCATGCCCTTCTCGTAGCCCTCGATCACTCGAGGGTCGACGTAGGAGCTGCGCGCGACTGCAGGCGTGTTGCCGAGCTCCTCGGCCACCTCTTTCATCACTGCGGACTCCACCCGCTTGATCACCGTCTTGTTCACCGGCGGGTCGGCGTCGACGAACGCCGCCGCAGCGAGCACGGTGCCGCGCCAGGTCCGTAAATCCTTGACGCTGTACTCGTCGCCGACCAACTCCTTGAAGCGGGCGTTGAGATCGTCGGAATGGATCTCGCGCCACTCCGACGAGTTGCGACATGCCAGGAACCGTTCGGTGCGGTCGGGCCGGCGCAACAGCGCTCGGACCGAACGGACCACCTCGGGGTCGTCGACGAGCAGTGTGCGGCGCACGCCGCTCTTGGCGGGGAAGTCGAACTCGACGGCCTTGCGTTGCAGCGTCACGTGTTCGCAGAGCAACGTCGCGATACCGAACGAGTTGTTCTCCTCGGCGTACTGCTCGCCACCCGCGCGGAAGTAGCCGAGATCTAGCAGTTGCAGACCGACGGCGAGGACACGGTCGCGGTCCAGGCCCCGCTTGCGCAGATCATGTGCGATGCGCCTGCGCATCGCGGGCAGCGACTTCGACATCTCCAGCACGCGATCGAACTTCTCCTCGGCGCGATCCTCCTGCCACCGCTCGTGATAGAGGTACTGCTTGCGGCCCGCCGCATCGGTCCCGACCGCCTGGATGTGGCCGTTCTCATACGGACAGATCCAGACGTTTTTCCACGCGGGCGGGATGACGAGATCCTTTATCCGGGTAAGCGTCGCCTCGTCGGTGATCGCCTTGCCGTCCTGATCGTGATAGGAAAATCCGCGTCCACGGCGCACCCGCCGAAAACCGGGTCCGCTTACGACGCTGCGACGCAGCCGCATGGAAACCTGCCGTTATGAACTCGCGCGAGCTGGGTACCAGACATCGATGTCACAGCACCATCGGCGCGAACATGAGGTGCGCCACGGCGTACGCCGCGACCGCGATCGCAGTCATTCCGGGTTATTACCCCGCCCGTTGCCGCGTCACACGTGGTCAATTGCCGGGAGCGCCGGTGGTTAGCTGGGATACCAGTTGGAGTAGTGTCGGGTCGACATTTCCGGGAGGTGAGATGGCCGACGTCGAGAACAGCAACAACGGGCACCAGCACGGTGACCGTTCCGTCGAGGTGCGCGTGTCCGCTCAGCTGGAGAACCTGGCGGTGGTCCGGACCGTCGTCGCGGCGATCGGTACCTTCGAGGATCTCGACTTCGACGCGGTATCTGACCTTCGGCTCGCAGTGGACGAGGCGTGTACCCGGCTGATCCGTTCCGCCATGCCCGAGTCGACGCTGGTGCTAGCGGTTCATCCGCGTGAAAACGAGGTGGTGGTCGAGGCCTCAACGACGTGCAAGAGCCAGGACATTCTGACTCCCGGCAGCTTCAGCTGGCATGTGCTGAGTTCGCTCACCGACGAGGTGACGACGTTCCAGGATGGCCGGGGCCCCGAAGAGGGCAGCCTCTTCGGGATTTCCATGACGACGAGACGAGCGAGTTCGCTCAGGTGAGTCCGAGGTCCTCCCAGGGTTCGTCATCTCGACAGAACTCTGAATACGCGGATGTCGCCGGCATGTTCCGCGAGTTACAGGACATGCCGGAGGGCTCTGCGAAATTCACTCGCCAGCGCGACCGCATCGTCGAGCGATGCCTCCCGCTGGCCGACCACATCGCGCGCCGATTCGACGGCCGCGGTGAACCCCGCGACGACCTCGTCCAGGTCGCCAGGGTGGGCTTGGTCAATGCGGTGATCCGGTTTGACGTGGACGCGGGCTCTGACTTCGTGTCGTTCGCTGTGCCCACGATCATGGGCGAGGTTCGCAGGCACTTCCGTGACAACAGCTGGTCGGTCAAGGTGCCGCGGCGGCTCAAGGAACTGCATCTGCGGCTGGGCGCGGCGACGGCCGAACTGTCGCAGCGACTGGGCCGCGCCCCGACGCCGACGGAGCTGGCCGCCGAACTGGGCATGGAACGCGACGAAGTCGTCGAGGGCTTGGTAGCAGGCAGTTCCTACAACACCCTGTCGATCGACAGTGGCGGCGGCAGCGGTAATGAGGACGCGCCCGCGATCGCCGACACACTTGGCGACGTCGATCTGAGCCTGGATCAGATCGAGAACCGAGAAGCATTGCGGCCCTTGCTCGAAGGGCTCCCGGAGCGCGAACGCACTGTGTTGCTGCTCAGGTTCTTCGAGTCGCTGACCCAGACCCAGATCGCCGAGCGCGTCGGCATCTCACAGATGCACGTGTCGCGCTTGCTGGCGAAGTCGCTAGCTCGGCTCAGAGACCAGCTTCAGTAGCCGACGCTGTTCGGCGCGTAGCCGTGCCAGCGCAGCGGGCATCGTGGGTGCGATGGGCAACGCCGAGTCGGGGTCGCAGATCCTCATCAGACGGCTGACGGCGCTGCTGGGCACCAAAACCCATTCGACGCCGGCGCCCGCACACCGCACGTTGAGTGTGTGCAGCGCGGAGAAGCCGGCGGTGCCGAAGAACTCGACACCCGTGAGGTCCAGTGCGAGGCGCTCGGTGTCGTCGGCGTTGCGTAATGCGTAGTCGACGAATTCTTGGGCATTGCAGGCGTCGAGGTCTCCGTCTGCTGTGATGACGGCGACCGATGGCTGCAGCCAGCGCGTGGCGAATTGTGCGATGTGACCGTCTCCGCGGTCTACGGGACGAGAGGTAGTGATGGCAGTGGACATTTTGTGACTCCATCAGTCGAAGAATTTCGGACTGTGGTTCTCGTCAAAAGTTCAAGGCCCTGGGTCCTCAAAGCCCATCGCTGCGGAGAATAAACACCCCGCACGTCGATGACGTTTCCCGCCGGCTGGGGACTCAACCTGATTTGACCCTACGCGCATCCGTCGCCAATCTTCAATCATGAATTTTCGATTTTGATAATTCCTGGTCAGCGCGGCGAGTCGGGTTTCCGCAGGCAGCCGCGGAATGACAATTTTGCCGTGAATCTCCTGTATGAAATGTGCTTCGCCGAACTGCGAATCCGGGTGGAACACTGAGCGCATGACGGCCGACGTCGGCGGGATCGTCCTCGCGGCGGGGGCGGGCACCCGGTATGGCATGCCGAAGGTGCTCGCCGGTGACGGGGCATGGCTTTCCGCGGCCGTCGCTGCGCTGTCCGGCGGCGGCTGCGACGACATCGTCGTGGTGCTCGGCGCGGCGATGGCCGACGTGCCCGCCGGAGCGCGTCCGGTGGTCGCAGACGACTGGGCGGAGGGGATCAGCGCCTCGCTGCGGGCGGGGATATCGGCGCTCGAAACCGGTTCGGCAGACTATGCCGTGTTACTCACCGTCGACACTCCCGATATCGGCGCCGCCGCGGTGCGACGAGTGGTGGACGCCGCCTCGTCGTCTACGTCCGGCATTGCGCGGGCGGGTTACGCCGGGCGGCCCGGTCATCCCGTGGTGGTGGCAAGACGCCACTGGCCCGACTTGGTGGCGACCTTGAATGGCGACGAGGGCGCGCGACGGTTCCTCAGCTCGCGCGGCGACGTCGAGTGGGTGGACTGCGCCGACCTCGCCACCGGAGCCGACATCGACGAGCGTTAGGCGTCACCGAGCGCGGTATCGGCGAACCTGCGTACCGCATCTGCTGCGGTTTGGGCCGCCTCGGCGTAGCCCGGTTGCTCCCTGACGCCGATCTCACCACTGCGCGGGTCGAGTGACACCTCGGCCACCACCTCGCCGGTGATGGGTTCGCAGACGTCCCACAGATAGCCGACGTCGGCCTGCACGCCGCGCAGATACCAAGCGCCGGCATTGATTTCGACCGGTTCCACGGGTGCTAATAGTAGGCATGAAGATCACAGTGATCGGAGCCAGCGGCCTGATCGGAACCAAGCTCGTCGAACTGCTGACCGCGGACGGCCACGAGGTCGTTGCCGCCTCCCGTAACACCGGTGTGGACGTGCTCACCGGCGAGGGCCTTGCCGATGCCCTGGCCGGCGCCGACGTGTTGATCGACGTTCTCAACTCGCCCGACTTCTCCGACGGCCCAGTGATGAACTTCTTCACCACCTCGACCACCAACCTGATCGCGGAGGCGAGGAAGGCGGGCGTCGGCCATTACGTGGCGTTGTCGATCGTCGGGGTCGACGGCCTGCCCGACAGCGGTTACCTACGGGCCAAGGTCGCCCAGGAGAAGATCATCACAGGGTCGGGCGTGCCCTACACCCTGGTGCGCGCCACCCAGTTCGCGGAGTTCACCGACCAGATCACCGAGTCGCTTGTCGTCGGAGACGAGGTGCGCGTTCCGGATGCGTTGATCCAGCCGATCGCCGCGGATCAGGTCGCCGCTGACGTGGCACGTGCCGCGGTCGCCGCGCCGCTCAACGGTTTCACGAATATCGGTGGGCCGCAGAAGATCTCGTTCGAACAGATGGCCCGCGATTCGCTGGCGCGCCGCGGCGAGGACAAGTCCGTCGTCGTGGATCAGAACGCCCGGTACTTCGGTACTGTGCTCGAGCAGCGCAGCCTGGTGACACCGGACTAGAACACACTCGCGCCGGTTGTTGCGTGCGCTACTTGATCTCGGCCAGCACCGTGCCCTGTGTGATGGCGGCGCCCGCCTCGACCGCAAGGCCGGTGATCGTGCCGTCCTTGTGCGCGGTGACGGGGTTCTCCATCTTCATCGCCTCGAGCACGACCACCAGATCGCCGGCGGCGACTTCCTGACCCTCCTCGACGGCGACCTTGACGACGGTGCCCTGCATCGGGGCGGTCACCGCATCACCCGACGCGGCGGCGCCTCCGTGCGAACCGCGCTTGCGGGCCTTCGGCTTCTTGCGGACGACACCCGGCGCGGCCGCGCCGCCACCGTTACCGATGGCAAGGTCGCCCGGCAGGGACACCTCGAGCCTGCGCCCGCCGACCTCAACCACGACCGTCTGGCGCGGGATGGTGTCTTCGGTGTCGATCGGCTCACCGCCGGTGAAGGGCTCGATCTGGTTGTCCCACTCGGTCTCGATCCAGCGGGTGTGCACCGTGAAGCCGTTGTCGTCGCCGATGAAGGCCGGGTCGGACACGACGGCGCGGTGGAACGGGATGACCGTGGCCAGCCCCTCGACGTTGAACTCGGCCAGAGCGCGACGCGAGCGCTCCAGCGCCTCCTGCCGGGTGGCGCCGGTGACGATCAGCTTGGCGAGCATCGAGTCGAACTGCCCGCCGATGACCGAGCCGGTCTCGACACCGGAGTCCAGCCGCACACCGGGTCCGGTCGGCGGCTCGAACTTCGTCACCGGGCCGGGCGCGGGCAGGAAGCCGCGGCCGGCGTCCTCGCCGTTGATGCGGAACTCGATCGAGTGGCCGCGCGGCGTCGGATCCTCGGTGATGTCGAGGGCTTCGCCGTTGGCGATGCGGAACTGCTGGCGCACCAGGTCGATGCCCGAGGTCTCCTCGGTCACCGGATGCTCCACCTGAAGGCGGGTGTTGACCTCGAGGAACGAGATCAGCCCGTCCTGGCCGACCAGGTACTCGACGGTGCCGGCGCCGTAATAGTGGGCTTCCTTGCAGATGCGCTTGGCGGACTCGTGGATTTCCTTGCGCTGCGCGTCGGTCAGGAACGGCGCAGGCGCCTCCTCGACGAGCTTCTGGAAGCGGCGCTGCAGCGAGCAGTCGCGGGTGCCCGCGACGACCACATTGCCGTGCTGGTCGGCGATCACCTGGGCCTCGACGTGACGCGGCTTGTCCAGGTAGCGCTCGACGAAGCACTCGCCGCGGCCGAACGCTGCGACGGCCTCGCGGACGGCCGACTCGTACAGGTGAGGGATCTCCTCGATGGTGCGGGCCACCTTCATGCCGCGACCGCCGCCGCCGAACGCGGCCTTGATCGCGACGGGCACGCCGTACTCCTTGGCGAACGCGACGACCTCGTCGGCGTCTTTGACCGGATCCGGGGTGCCGGGCACCAGCGGCGCCTTGGCGCGGCCGGCGATGTGGCGGGCGGTCACCTTGTCGCCGAGATCGCGGATGGACTGCGGGCTCGGACCGATCCAGATCAGGCCCGCGTCGAGGACCGCCTGTGCGAAATCGCCATTCTCCGAAAGGAATCCGTAGCCGGGGTGAACCGCGTTGGCGCCGGATTTCGCTGCGGCGTCCAGCAGCTTGCCGAAGTCAAGGTACGACTCGGCGGACGTCTGGCCGCCGAGCGCGAACGCCTCATCGGCAAGCCGGACGTGCGGCGCGTCGGCGTCGGGTTCGGCGTAAACGGCCACACTCGGGATGCCTTCGTCCCTGGCCGCGCGGATCACCCGGACGGCGATCTCACCGCGATTGGCTACCAGCACCTTCTGGATGCGTGAGCTGGCGTGACTGGGCACTGCGCCTCCTGATCGGCAGATATCTAAGAATCGTCTTTAAGAATGTATCGCGCGCAGTTTATGCGCCTGCGCACGGCCGACCCCAAGTGGCCCCGGCTACCGACGAGTAGCTTCTGGTGCCACGTACCGGAGGCGTCAACAGATCACGACGCGGCTATGGGAACGGCAGCGGTGTGGCATTCCTCTGCGTCATCAACCGCTGCATGAGCCGGATCTCCTGGCCCTGCTCGTTCGCCATGGCCAGTGCGGTGCTACGGATCGCGGCGTTCGAGCCGTTGCGCGATTCGTCGATCGCCATCTCCGTACCGCCCTGATGGTGACGGGTCATCAGTTGCAGGAACAATGTCTCGTTGTCGCGGCTGGTTGCGCGCTGCAGGCGGGACAGCTCCTCTCGGGTCGCCATACCCATGGACGGGGCGCTGGTGCCGGTGTGATCGCCCATTTCGTGGTGGCTGGGGTTCAAGGGTTCGTCGGCCATCTGCAGCCAGCCGACCATGGTGCCTACTTCTGCCAGCTGGGTCTGCTTGATCTGTTCTGCAAGCGTTCGTATTTCGGGCGCCGCTTGCGGGGACAGCAGGTCGCAGATGGTCACGGCCTGCTGGTGGTGATTCATCATCAGGTGCGTGAACGTCACGTCGGTGGCCGACATCGGTGCCGCCGGCTCACCGCTGTGGCGGCGGGACTCGGCGAATGCCCCGAGCGCGGCGGCCGCGGCGATGATCATGGCGATGCCAAAGATCCTGGCGGGCACGGACGCCGTCATCGCGGAGGGTAGACGGCCGGGTCCAGCTTCAGTGTCATGAACCCGTTATCCGAGCACGTGACATAAAGCATGTTGCCGCGGAACTCCGGCGGCGACATGCACCAGTCGGCGGAGAAATCGGCCGGCTGGCCCCAGTCCGGGCGGTTGCCGAGGACGATGTCGTTGAGGTTGATCTTCCCGTCGAGCGCAGCACGTCCCACCCCAAAGATTCCGGTCAACGGTGGCGTCGCGAGCACCGACAGATTGAAGACATGGACGGAGTTCGGCAGGTCCTCGTACCGCTTGTCCGACTGCGCCGGCGGATTGAAGTAGGCGATTTCCCTGATGTTTTCGGGGTCGCGGACGTCGAAGACACGGATACCGGATTGCACCCAGCCGCAAGCCAGCGCCTGCGGGTCGTCTTGGCGGTCCACAGCACAGTAGTGCGAGTCGTAGGCGAAGACGCCGTTGAACCCGGCACTACTCGTCCACCTGTCCTGGTGTTCTTCCAGGTTGATCTCGAGCTTGATGATGTTGCGCAGCTTGATGTCGGTGGGATCGGAGGTATCGAACAGCTTGACCCCGCCGGAGCCCAGTTCGTCGATGTTGAAGATGTGCGGCACACCGGCATAAGTGACATAGACGCTGTGCTGAGATTCCTGCCCGTCCACCCAGCCTTTGTGGCCGTACTGCGGTAGCAGTTGGTGCATGGTGAAATCAGGTGCCACCCGGTCTTGTACTGCCGAGACGTCGAGCACCGTCACGCCGCTGAATTGGGACATGAACATCGTTCGCCCGTCGGGTGTGAAGCCCATGCCGTGAGAGAGCCAGCCAACGGGCGCACTCCATACCGCATGAGGTGCTGTCGGGTCGCTGATGTCGATCGCACTGTTCCACAGCATCCCCCCAGCCCAGTAGGTGTTGCCGTCGGGGGAGAAATTGCCCTCGTGCGTGATCATTGGAATTCGTACGCCGGGAAGCGAACCGGCGCCGAGGTTGAGCAGACGCGGATGCCGGCAGTCCTGAGAGATGTCGTAGATCGAGATGTAGCCGCCGCCGAACAGCAGCGGCACCCCGGTGCCGACCAGCAAGCCGCGGCCCTCGTGCGCCTTCAACGACTCCCACGTGCCGCCGACCATCGCCGGTTCGGTGAGCAGGTCGGTCTGCACGGGGTGTGCGGGATCCGAGGCATCGATGACTTGGACGCCGGTGGTGTAGGGCCAAGTCGAGCCGACATAGATGCAGTTCTTGTACGAGGTACTGGTGATGCCCGCACCGTTGCCCTGGTACTTCCCGATCAGGTCGATGTTGCAGTTGTAGCCCAGCGCACTTCGCTTGGAGACTCGGTCCTCGGTCGGCACCTCGCCCTGCAATCCGGTTTCGACGCGATCGCCCGGCCGGCACGTCGCTTTCGAGGCGGCGTACGGCCAGATGTCGAATTGCGTGTTGTAGCCCGGCGGCGGAGCAGCCAGCGCCCACACCGGTGCGGCCAGTTCGTAAGCGCCGATGAGAACGGCGACACACACTGCGCGAAGAACTTTGTCCAGCACGGTCGGCGCCGTCAAATCGCGGGTACGTTGCACAAGAACATGAATTCCACCCCGACGTCCTTTGTCCCACGCATGAGCGGGAGAGTAACCACCAGGACACCCAATTGGGGACCGTTCCTTCAATCGTCTCTAATTATTTAGAGAACTCGTGGTCCGCGCGCCCTCCCGACGCGCGACACCCGCCGAAACGGCGTAAATCTGCACCAGCTGGCAGCCTCGACTCCTCGATAAGATGCGCTCATCGCAGAACGCCGCAGGCACAACGCGCCCGAACGGCGCCGGCAGCTCGCCGACGCCGCGATAGAACTGCTGGGTGTCGGCGGCGCTAGAGGTTTGAGTCACCCGAAGCTCGACGTCCATGCGGGCGTTCCGCCCGGCACGGCGTCGTTCTACTTCCGGACCCGCCAAGCGCTGCTGCTCGGGATAGCCGAACGGGTCACCGAGCTGGACGTGCAAGACCTATCGCGCCTGACTGAACTGGCCACCGACGGATCCGGGCAGTTCACCGGCACCGCCGGATTGGCCGAGTTGGTGATGTACTCCGGTGCCGAGCCCTACCTCACTCGCACCAAAGCTCGCTACGAACTCGTGCTGCACGCGAGCCGCGACGCCCAATTGATGTCCACGCTGCGTTTGTCGGTCGACACCTTCTATCGACTGGCTCACGACGTCGTCACCCGCTGGCACCGCGAAACGGATGCCCCACCCGCCGACCTCATCGACGAACAGGCGCGCGCGGTCCTGGCCCTCGTCAACGGCGTAATGCTGAGCTTCGTCGCTGGTCAACCCATCGTCCAGTCCGGCGCCCAACTCGAGCACCTCTTGGACGGACTCATTGCCGGTCTCACCGCCAATCGCGGGCCCTGAGCGCTCGACTTGCCGGATACGACGGCTCAGCCCGGATCCAGCCGCGTTGCGCTGTACTTCTTTCCCCGCCAGAGATACCGCGACGCACGCCGTGGAGATAGCGCGCTAGCGCAAGTGCTTCTTGATGCGGGCCAGCATCGCCGACATTCCCCGCAGCCGCAGGGGGCTGATCAACGCGGCCAGGCCCAGCTCGCCGTAGAAGTCGTCGGGCACGGCAAGGATGTCGTCGGCAGGCTGGTTGTCGAGCCCCTGGGCCAGAATCGAGGCGAATCCGCGCGTCGTCGGCGCCTCAGGCGGCGCGCTGAAGTACAGCCGCACATGCTCGCGGTCGTCGGCATCGACGTGCAGGAACAACGGGGACTGGCATTCGGGTACCGGCTCCATCGCCGCCTCTTCGAGGTCGGCGGGCAGCGGGGGCAGCTCACCGGCGAATTCGAGCAGCAGCTGCAGCTTGTCCTGACCGGTGACGTCTTTGAAGTCCGACACCACCTCGGCCAGCGGGGCCGGCATGGCGCTCATGAGGAGCCAGGCGCCCCGCCTGGTTCGGCGCCGACTGCGACGGGCACGCGCACCGCGTTGCCCCATTCGGTCCAGGAACCGTCGTAGTTGCGCACACCCGGCAGGCCCAACAGATGGGTCAGAACGAACCACGTGTGGCTGGACCGTTCGCCGATGCGGCAGTAGACGACCGTCTTGTCGTCGGGCGTGAGGAACTCGTACAGCTCATCGAGCTCCTTGCGGCTGCGGAACCGGCCGTTGTCCTGCGCTGCCTTCCCCCACGGAATCGAGCGCGCGGTCGGGATGTGTCCGCCGCGCAACGCGCCTTCCTCGGGATAGTCCGGCATGTGCGTGCGCTCGCCGGTGTACTCCTGCGGGGAGCGCACGTCGATCAGCGGCTCGTTGCCGAGGATGCCGAGCACGTCTTCCCGGAACGCCCGGATGGGTGCGTCGTCGCGCTCGACGACGGGATAGCCGGTGGACTGCTTTGTCGGCACGTCGAGGGTGGTGTCGCGGCCGTCGGAGATCCACAGATCGCGTCCGCCGTCGAGTAGCCGGACGTCCGGGTGGCCGAACAGCGTGAAGACCCACAGGGCGTAAGCCGCCCACCAGTTGCTCTTGTCGCCGTAGATCACCACGGTGTCGTCGCGGGCAATGCCCTTGCGGTTCATCAGGTCTGCGAACTGCTCGCCGTTGATGTAGTCGCGCACATGCGGGTCGTTCAGGTCGGTGTGCCAGTCGATTTTCACGGCGCCGGGAATGTGGCCGGTGTCGTAGAGCAGCACGTCCTCGTCTGATTCGACGACGACCAGTCCTGGCCTGCCGAGATTGCCCGACAGCCAGTCTGGGGTCACCAGTCTTTCCGGGTGGGCGTATGCGGCGAGGCTGGGATCGGGATCTGGGGGAAGCGGCACAACTATGAGCCTACCGCTAGTTGTCAGACCACAGATCGGCCAGCGACAACCCGACGCGGGCGAACAACCCGCGCATTGTGGGCAGCGACAAGCCGACCACATTGGACGGATCACCGGTGATCCCGTCGACGAACCAGCCGCCGAACCCGTCGATCGTGAAGCTGCCCGCCACTCGAAGCGGCTCCCCGGTGGCGAGATACGCGCTCAGCTCCGCCTCCGTTGGTGTGCCGAAATTCACTGTGGTGCAACCAAACTCGACTTCGTGATGCGTGACGGCGCTGTCGCGCAACCGGATCACGCAATGGCCGCTGTAGAGCACGCCGGACCGCCCGGCCATAGCGCCCCATTGCCGTCGCGCTGCGTCGGCAGATGCGGGCTTGCCCCGCAGAGCGCCGTCGATGAACAACATCGAATCGCAGCCGATGACAACGCAATCGGCGGTCAGCGACGGTTCCAGGTCGGCGATGACGCGGTCGGCCTTGGCGCGGGCCAGCGCATTGGCGATATCTCCCGGGGCCGCGTCGGCGCCCTGTGCTGCGATGACGGCGTCCTCGTCGACGCCCGAAACGACGATCACGGGGTCGATTCCCGCTTGGCGCAACACCATTCGCCTGCCCGGTGAGGCGGAGGCGAGGACCACGCGCGTCATGATTCGATATCCTCGCGCAGGCGGCTCATCAGCGCCGCATGTGGGTCCGCTCCCTGAGCGTCACGAGCTGCCAGCTGATCGGCGAATAGCGCAGCTTGTCGACGGGATGGCCCCACAGGTTGAGCTCCTGCGGGCCCGGCTCCACCCGGCCACCCGAGGCGGCGCTGAGCACCGCGACCAGCGCGGCGAGCTCCTCCTCGCTGGGCTCGCCATTGACGATCTTGATCTGCTCGACCCCTTGGCTCGGCGGCTCGTCGATCGTCAGCTCGCGCGGGTCACTGACCTCGGTGATGTGGTGTTCGTCTTTGGTCATGGCTGTTGGTTCGCTCTCTCGCTACGTTCGCTGCGCGAACTGCGCTCGGCCGCTCACAGTGGAATGTTCCCGTGCTTCTTGGGCGGCGTCTGGGTGATCTTGCGTTCCAGCAGCCGCAGGGCGGTGGCGACGTAGCCGCGGGTGTGTGACGGGGGGATGACCGCGTCGACGTACCCACGCTCCGCAGCGATATAGGGGTTGACGAGGGTGTCCTCGTAATCCTGCTGTAGTTCCAGCCGCAGGGCGTCGACGTCCTTGCCCTCCTTGGCGGCCTCCTTGAGCTGCTGGCGGTAGACGAAGCCGACCGCGCCCGAGGCGCCCATGACGGCGATCTGGGCCGTCGGCCACGCAACGTTGACGTCGGCGCCCATCTCCTTGGAACCCATGACGCAGTAGGCGCCGCCGTAGGCCTTGCGGGTGATGACGGTGATCTTCGCGACGGTGGCCTCGCCGTAGGCGTACAGCAGCTTCGCGCCGCGGCGGATGATGCCGTTGTATTCCTGGTCGGTGCCGGGCAGGAAGCCGGGCACGTCCACCAGCATGACGATCGGGATGTTGAAGCAGTCGCAGGTCCGCACGAACCTGGCGGCCTTCTCCGAGGCGTTGATGTCCAGGCAGCCGGCGAACTGGGTGGGCTGGTTGGCCACGATGCCGACAGGACGGCCGTCGACGCGGCCGAAGCCGACGATGATGTTCGTCGCGTAGCCCTGCTGAACCTCGAGGAACTCGTCGTCGTCGAGGATCCGCGTGATGACCTCGTGCATGTCGTAGGGCTGGTTCGGCGAGTCCGGGATCAGCGTGTCCAGCTCGAGGTCCTCCTCGGTGAGGGTGTCCTCGATGGCGCCCTCGGGAACCTCGGCCGGGTACCGCGGAGGGTCAGAGTGGTTGTTGCTCGGTAGGTAGGACAGCAGGTCGCGGACGTAGTCGAAGGCGTCCTGCTCGCCGGAGGCGACGTAATGTGCCAGACCCGACTTGGCCATGTGGGTGTGCGCCCCGCCGAGCTCCTCCATCGTCACCTCTTCGCCGGTGACGGTCTTGATGACGTCCGGGCCGGTGATGAACATCTGGCTGGTCTGGTCCACCATGATGACGAAGTCGGTCAGCGCGGGGGAGTACACGTGACCGCCCGCCGCGGCGCCCATGATCAGCGAGATCTGCGGGATGACGCCCGAGGCCTTGATGTTGTTGTGAAAGATGTTGCTGTACAAGCCAAGTGAGACCACACCCTCTTGGATGCGCGCGCCAGCGCCGTCGTTGATGCCGATCAGCGGGCGGCCCGTCTTGATGGCCAGCTCTTGAACCTTGACGATCTTCTCGCCGTACACCTCGCCGAGGCTGCCGCCGAACACCGTGGCGTCCTGGCTGAAGATGCAGACGTCGCGGCCGTCGATGGTGCCGTAGCCGGTGACCACGCCGTCGCCGAGTGGGCGGTTCTCCTGCAACCCGAAGTTGACGCTGCGATGACGGGCCAGTGCGTCGAGTTCGACGAACGAGTCCTCGTCCAACAGGGCCAGGATGCGCTCGCGGGCGGTCAGCTTGCCCTTGGAGTGGACCTTCTCCACCGCCTGCTCACCAACGGGGTGCAGCGTCTCTTCGGCACGCCGACGGAGATCGGCCAGCTTGCCCGCTGTGGTGTGAATGTCGATCGTGTGCTCGTGGGAGGGCTCGGCTGTGTGATCTCCGCTCCTCGCGTGCGCGGCGGGATCTGAAACGCTCGTCATGGTCGTCGATGCTATCGACATAGGCTGATCGATGTGAAAAGCGGACCGTGGCGCATTGATCGCGTCGACGAAACCGGCTCCACCAACGCCGACCTGCTGGCCCGCGCCGCTGCAGGTGAGGACATTGCGGGCGCGGTGCTGATCGCCGACTCCCAGACGGCGGGCCGGGGCAGGCACGGCAGGTCGTGGTCGACACCACCGGGCTCCCAGATCGCATTGTCGGTGGGGGTGAGCGTCGGCGCGGTGCCCAGCGCCGCGTGGGGCTGGCTGCCGTTGCTCGCCGGCGTCGCGGTCGTCGACGCGGTCGCCGAGGTGGCAGGGGTGACGGCGGGTCTCAAGTGGCCCAACGACGTGCTGGCTGTCGCGGGACGCGACGTTTCAGCTCCCGGCGCGGGCAAGCTCGCGGGCATTCTCGCGGAGGTGGCCGCGCCCGCTCCCGTGGTGGTCGTCGGCCTTGGCCTGAACGTGAGCGAGGCGCCCGACCCTGCCGCCACGTCGCTGTCAGCGCTCGGCGCGGACGTGCACCGCGGACCGCTCACCGAAGCCGTGCTGTGGCACCTGGACGCCCGCATCGAGGGCTGGCGCAGCGCGAAGGGCGCCGACGCCGCGCTGGCCGCCGACTACCGGGCACGCAGCGTCACGATCGGCAACCGGGTGCGGGCCGGCCTGCCCGGCGATCGCACGATCGAGGGTGTCGCAACCGACGTCGACGACCTGGGACGGCTGCGCATCGACACCGGCGCCGAGACGGTCACGGTCTCGGCCGGCGATATCACGCACTTGCGGGCCGTCACGCCATAGAGTTTCGATCGTGGGTTACCCGGACAACGTGCTGGCCGCCGACGAACAGGTGGTGCTGCACCGCCACCCGCACTGGAAGCGGCTCATCGGGCCGGTGCTGTTGCTTCTCATCAGCTCGGCGGTGGGGGCTTTCCTCGCTGCGGTCGTCGAGAGGCAGAACTGGGGCACGGCCAAGACGGTCGTGCTGTTGGTGATCCTCGCCGTCTGGCTGCTGCTCGTCGGGTGGCTGACGCTGTGGCCGTTTCTGAACTGGCTGACCACCCATTTCGTCATCACCGACCGTCGAGTGATGTACCGCCACGGCGTGCTCACCCGGCAGGGCATCGACATTCCGCTGGCCCGGATCAACAGCGTGGAATTCCGGCACGGGCTCGTCGACCGGATGGTGCGCACCGGCACGCTGATCATCGAGTCGGCGTCACAGGACCCGTTGGAGTTTCACGACATTCCGCGAGTAGAGCGGGTCCACTCGCTGCTGTATCACGAAGTCTTCGACACACTCGGCGGCGAGGAGTCCGACAGCCGGTCCCCCGGAAGGCGCTGACGCCGCCGCGCGCGCTGCAGCGGGGTGACGTTGGACACCTCGTTTTCGCGGTGCTCGTGCACTTCCTCCATCGCCTCGGCGATACCGCCTGCGGTGAAAGCAGATTCGATGGCCTTGTCCGGGTTGCGGCCGAACTCGTCGGGGAACACCCAGCGGCGGAACGCCCAGAACCGGAACGCCATCTGCAGCAGGTTGCCGAGGATGTAAGCCGAGATGAAGTCGGCGATGTTCTCGACCGTCAGCGACACCTCGGGGACACGCAGGTGCAGCACATAGCTGGAGACGTAGAGCGGGAGCATGGACAGCAGCACTCCGACGCCGCTGAACGCGAAGAACAGCAGCGCCTCGTGATGACGTTCGCGGCCGCCCCGATCGCGGAAGCTCCACTCCCTGTTGAGGATGTAGGACGCGATCACCGCAACGATGCCGGCGATGATCTTCGCGGTCACGGGCTTGGGCTCCAGCACCGTCAACTTCAGCGTATAGAAGACCGCCGAGTCGATGATGAAGGTGGTCGCTCCGACGATGGCAAACTTGATGAGTTCGTGGTGCCGTTCGAAGTAAGGCCTGATCGGGCTGGGCAGCCGCGCGATCGTGGCATCGGTGAAGGACACGACATCGCAGTGTACGTAAACAACGGAGTCTACGCGCACCCGTGCAGGTCAACGCCTACCCGCACATGACACCATGAACGCGTGCCGACCCCCAAAGTGACCATGATCGGCGGCGGGCAGCTGGCCAGGATGACGCATCAGTCAGCAATCGCCCTCGGCCAGACGTTGCGTGTGCTCGCCGTCGCACCCGACGATCCTGCCGCACAAGTCACACCCGATGTGGTGATCGGGTCGCACACCGACATCGAGGCGCTGCGCCGCGCCGCCGAGGGCACCCAGGCCTTCACCTTCGACCACGAGCACGTGCCGCCTGATCTGCTCGAGAAGCTGGTCGCCGAGGGCGTCAACGTCGCCCCGCCGCCGGAGGCGTTGATCCACGCCCAGGACAAGCTGGTGATGCGCAGGCGGCTGGAGGCCGTCGGTGCCCCGATCCCGCGCTACGCCGAGGTGACCGACGTCGCCCAACTCGAAACATTCGCACCGGGCGAACAGATCGTGCTCAAGACCGCGCGCGGCGGCTACGACGGGCGGGGCGTGCTACTGGCCCGCGATCTCGACGAGGCCCGGGACTTCGCCGGCCGCAACCTCGCCGAGAAAAATCCGGTGCTGGTCGAGGAACGCGTCGCGATGCGGCGCGAGCTCGCCGCGCTGGTGGCCCGTTCGCCGTTCGGCCAGGGTGCCGCGTTCCCGATCGTGGAGACCGTGCAACGCGACGGGATCTGCGTCGAGGTGATCGCACCCGCGCCGGGCCTCGCCGGCGAAACAGCTTCCGCCGCAGGCCAACTGGCGTTGCGGTTGGCCGACGAACTCGGTGTGGTCGGCTTGCTGGCGGTCGAGTTGTTCGAAACAGTCGACGGCGCGCTGGTGGTCAACGAGCTGGCGATGCGGCCGCACAACTCCGGGCACTGGACGATGGACGGCGCCAAGACCAGTCAGTTCGAACAGCATCTGCGTGCGGTGCTGGACTACCCGCTGGGCGACACCAGCCTCGTCGCGCCGGTGACGGTGATGGCCAATGTTCTTGGCGCGCAGGTGAAACCAACGATGAGCATCGACGAGCGACTGCACCACTTGTTCGGGCGTGTCCCCGACGCGAAAGTGCACCTCTACGGCAAGGAGGAGCGCCCGGGCCGCAAGGTCGGCCACGTCAACATCGTCGGGGACGATGTGGCGAACTTGCGTGAACGGGCGACCCGGGCGGCACACTGGTTGTCGCACGCCGAGTGGACCGATGGATGGGACGGACATGAGTGACGGCGCCAGGGTAGGCGTGATCATGGGCAGCGACAGTGACTGGCCGGTGTTGGAAGCCGCTGCGCATGCGTTGGCGGAGTTCGACATTCCGTTCGAGGTCGGCGTGGTGTCGGCGCACCGCACGCCCGACCGGATGCTCGACTACGCCCGTACGGCAGCGGGCCGCGGTATCGAGGTGATCATCGCGGGTGCGGGCGGTGCGGCGCACCTGCCGGGCATGGTGGCTTCGGCGACGGCGCTGCCGGTGATCGGTGTTCCGGTGCCGCTGGCCACACTCGACGGCCTCGACTCGCTGCTGTCGATCGTGCAGATGCCTGCGGGGGTCCCCGTGGCGACGGTGTCCATCGGAGGGGGCCGCAACGCGGGGCTGCTCGCGGTGCGCATCCTGGGCGCCTCGGATCCGGGCCTGCGGGAGCGGGTGGAGGGGTTCCAGCAGCAGCTCAAGGACTCGGTGCTGGAGAAGGATGCCGCCCTGCGGGACCGGGTGCTCGGTTCCGACGGTAAAGTTACTGGCGAGTAGCAAGGAGTTCTCATGGCTGGTAACCCTGATTTCGATGTGTTCAAGCTGCCCGAGGAGCACGACGAACTGCGTGCTGTGCTGCGCGATCTCTGCGAGAAGCAGATCGCCCCGTACGCCGGCGACGTCGACGAGAATGCGCGTTTCCCGGAGGAGGCGCTCAAGGCGCTCAACGAGTCCGGCTTCTCCGCGGTGCACGTCCCGGAAGACTTCGGCGGGCAAGGCGCCGACTCGATCGCCACGTGCATCGTCATCGAGGAGGTCGCGCGGGTGGATGCGTCGGCGTCGTTGATTCCGGCAGTGAACAAGCTCGGCACGATGGGGCTGATTCTGGCGGGCTCCGATGACCTCAAGAAGCAGGTGTTGCCCGCGATCGCATCAGGCGAGGCGATGGCCTCGTATGCGCTCTCGGAGCGCGAGTCGGGCAGCGACGCCGCCGCAATGCGCACCCGCGCCCGCCAGGACGGCGACTCGTGGATCCTCAACGGCACCAAGGCGTGGATCACGAACGGCGGCAAGTCGACCTGGTACACCGTGATGGCGTCCAGCGATCCGGACAAGGGCGCCAACGGGATTTCGGCGTTCATGGTGCACAAGGACGACGAGGGATTCACCGTGGGGCCGAAGGAGAAGAAGCTCGGCATCAAGGGTTCGCCGACCACCGAGTTGTATTTCGAGAACTGTCGCATCCCGGGCGACCGCATCATCGGCGAGCCGGGCACCGGCTTCAAGACCGCGCTGCGCACGCTGGATCACACGCGTCCGACGATCGGCGCGCAGGCGGTCGGCATCGCGCAGGGCGCGCTGGACGCGGCGATCGCTTACACCAAGGAGCGCAAGCAGTTCGGCACGCCGGTCAGCGACTTCCAAGGCGTGCAGTTCATGCTCGCCGACATGGCGATGAAGGTGGAGGCGGCCCGCTTGATGGTGTACAGCGCCGCGGCGCGCGCCGAGCGCGGCGAGCCCGCGCTCGGTTTCATCTCCTCGGCGTCGAAGTGCTTCGCCTCCGATGTCGCGATGGAGGTCACCACCGACGCGGTGCAGCTGTTCGGCGGTGCGGGCTACACGAACGACTTCCCGGTCGAGCGGATGATGCGCGACGCCAAGATCACCCAGATTTACGAGGGCACCAACCAGATTCAGCGCGTGGTGATGTCGCGCGCCCTGCTGAAGTAGCGCTCTGCCGCTAGCCGCCCGAACCTCCGTATGGAGGCGCCTTGTCGGTGGGCACGGCCATCGACGTCTGCTCCGTCGCGGAGTATGCGGCTGTCGCGGTGCTTCCCAACGTCATGTGCGATGCGGATTCGACCGATGTGGCAGCAGGGGCGCTGCCGCCGGTAAATGCGCCTGCGATGCCCAGGGCGACTATGGCGCCGCCGCCCGCGACGGCCGCGATCATCTTGGCGCGCCCACGTCCAATTCCGGCCATTGCACAACCCCAATCTCTAGCGTGTTCAAGCTGCGGCTGCCGGCGCCGCTGCTGAAGGCCATGGAACTCTGTGGGGCTCGTGGGTGAACGACCTCCCAAGCGCATTGTCAGGAAGTTCAACTCAAGCTGACAGCGCTTAGTGCATCAACCCATCAGCGTCTTGGTCACCTTCTCCGTCTCTCTGCGGTGGTCAAGCCTCGCCTCCTCGGGGTTGGCGACCTGTACCAGCGATGCACCCGCGGCGAGCGGTGCCAGCAGGTTGTCGATCAGTTCGTCGGGGCTGTCCCAGGTCGCCGTCGACAACACCCGATCGTCGGCGGTGAAACCCTGCGTGGCGGCGGATTCCGTTGCGGCGGTGAGGATATCGACTATCGAACGACCGTCCAGCGCCGGGCCGGGCTGAGGTTCGGGGACGATCTGGTCGCCGTGCGCGCGCACCGACGTTGCGTAGTCGGTGACCCCGACCGGCACGTCGGCGGCCGCCTTGCCGAAGGGGTCCAGCGACAGCACGGCGATCTCACCGGTTCCGACCGCTGCGTCGGCGTCGGCCAGCCGGTCCCCGGTGCACAGGGCCACATCGGCCTCACCGGGGCCGAGCACGACCTCGGCGCCGATGTACCAGATGCCGAGCAGAACCGCCGCGGTCTGCCAGTGCGCGGGCAACAGCACGGCGATCCGGTTGTGGGGGCCTGCGCCGAGTTCGTCGCGAAGAAGGTTGGCGGTCTTGGCCGCCCAGTTGGCCAGGGTCACCGTCGACAGCTCGATCCGCTCGCCGGTGGCGTCGTCGTAGTAGGTGATGCGCGGCCCCACCGGATCCCGATTGAGCAACGGATCCAGCAGCGCCTGGCTTAGGGTGGACGAGCGCTCGCCGCGAGGACTACCGGGGGAGGTCAATTCACGCAGTCGGGGTTGTCCGAGCCCGCCGTGATGATCGGCGACGGCGCCGGGGGAGCGTCCGGCCCCGAGACGTCCTGCCCGGAGTCGTTGACCGCGGGGTCGGCCGTCGTCAGCGTGGGGTCGGCGCCGTCCAGGCCGGAGCCGGGGCCGGTGTAGTCGTTGCCGAGCACGACGCGAACCGTGCCGGGCGGGACAGACGGATCGGCAGCGACCGGCAGGCCGCCGAGATCTTTGGCAACGGCTTGCGCGCCAAGGTCATCGACGTTGTCGGCCAGCACCCGGCTGGTGTCCAGAACGCCGGTGTCGTGGTTGCCGACCGGCCCGGGCGCGAAACCCTTGTCGGTCAGCACGGCCGACACCGAGGCAGCCAGGCCGTTGATGTCGGTGGCGTTGACCACCTCGGCTGCGGTCTTGCTCGGTGTGTAGGAGAGCTCCTCGGTCTTGCCCTGGTCCTGCTCCTGCAGTAGGCCGTCGACCCATTCACGCACCTCGTTGGGGTCGATTCGTACGACACTCTGCATGCCGTCGTCGCTCCAGCCGTTCTCGTCGAGCACCGGGATGGTGGCGAACGCGACGTTGCCCGCGGCCAGCTTCTGCAGCTGCTCGGCGAATTGCATGACATCCCAACCGTCGGACAGCACCACCGAGCGCTGAACCGCCTCTTGCAGCCGGTTCAGCGTGGCAGGGCTCGACAGCGTCTTGCCCGAAATGACTTGGTGGGCAAGAGAAGCCATAACCACCTGCTGACGCACCACGCGATCGAGGTCGCCGCGGGGAAGGTCGTGGCGCTGACGCACGAAGCTCAAAGCCTGTGGCCCGTCCAGCTTCTGCCATCCGGAGGGAAAGTCAGCACCCGAAAGCGGTTCGTAGACAGGATTTCTCAGGCAGACGTTGACGCCACCAAGCGCATCGGTGATCAGCGCGAAGCCGAGCAGGCCGATCTCGGCGTAATGGTCGACGGTGACGCCGGTGAGGTTGGCGACGGTCTTGATCAACGCTTCGCGACCGGCTTCGGTGGCTTCTGGTTCGGCGACCGACGGGTCGACGCCCTGCTGCTCGACCAGCTTCTTCAACTTCTCCAGGTGCTCCGACCCGTAGACGCCGTTGATCTTCATCTTGCCGATGCCCGGCGCCTCGACGTAGGAGTCGCGCGGGATCGAGATCGCGGTCGCGGACTTCCCGTTGTTGGGGATGCGCACCAGGATGATCGTGTCGGTGTTGGTCGACTCGTCGTCACCGGCCCGCAGCGTGGCCAGTTCCTCCTCGGACAGCGGGTTGCCGTGGGCATCGGTTCGGCTGTCCAGACCGACGAGCAGGATGTCGATCGCGCCGTCCTCACCGCCGCCGCCGAGCGCGGCCGAGGTGATGTGGTTGATGCCGGATTCGAACGAGCGGATCTTGCTCCAGGCCACGCCGGTGCCGATGACGATCGTCGACGCAGTCAAGACGGCGAGGATCCGGAGTAGGCGGGGGGGCATCAGCCCAGGTTACTTGTGTCGGGGGTGCAGACCCGGTAGCTGGAGCCCGGCGTGCCAGACTCGGCTCGTGGGGAATCGGATCGTGATCACAGGTGCAGGCGGGCAGCTCGGGAGCTTTCTGACCGCGGAAACCGGGCGGCGCGATCTCGATGTGCTGGCCATGACGTCGGCGCAATGGGACATCACCAACGCCGACGCGGCCGAGCAAATCGTGTCGCGGGGCGACATCGTGGTGAATTGCGCCGCCTACACCGCCGTTGATGCCGCCGAGAGCGACCCGCAACGGGCCTACGCGGTCAACGCGGCCGGCCCCGGAATTCTGGCGCGGGCCTGTATGAAAGCGGGCGCGCGACTGATCCACGTCTCGACCGACTACGTCTTCGACGGGGTGTTCGACGGTGCGCCGCGACCCTACGAGGTGGACGACGCCACGGGGCCGCTGAGCGTCTACGGCAAAACCAAGCTGGCGGGCGAGCAGGCGGTGCACGATGAATTGCCCGACGGCCACGTGGTGCGCACGGCGTGGGTGTACACCGGCGTGGGCTCCGATTTCGTCGGCGTGATGCGGCGGCTGGCGGCGGGCGACGGGCCGGTCACCGTGGTCGCTGATCAGGTGGGGTCGCCGACTTACGTCGCGGACCTGGGCCTGGCGTTGCTGGAGATCGCGCAGCGGCCGTCGGCGCCGCAGCTGCTGCACGTCGCGAACGAGGGCGCGGCCAGCCGGTACGAGCAGGCGCGCGCGGTGTTCGAAGGCGTCGGCGCCGACCCCGAACGGGTGCATCCGGCCACCACTGAGGAGGTGCCGCGGCCCGCGCCGCGGCCTCGTTACACGGCGCTGTCGAGCAGCGCTGCTGTGGCGGCGGGCCTGACGCCGCTGCGGCCGTGGCGCGACGCGCTTGCCGCGGCGTTGGCCCAAGCCAACGGAAATTGACCCGGCCACTACCCTCAACGCGGTGAGCGACGAAATGGCGGCTGTCGCGTGAGCGACGAATTGATGGCTGTCGCGTGAGCGACGATCTAGTAGTGGTGACGGTGACCTATTCACCGGGTCCCCACCTGGCTCGATTTCTCGCCACTCTGTCGCATGCCACCGAACGTCCGGTGACGGTCGTCATGGCCGACAACGGTTCGACCGACGGCAGCCCCGAGGAAGCGCTCGAGCGTTTCCCCAATACCCGGTTGCTGCGCACCGGCGGGAATCCGGGCTATGGCACAGCGGTGAACCGCGCCGTCGCCGAGCTGCGCAAGGACGGCGCGAACGATCTGGACCTCTTCATCGTCGCCAATCCCGACATCCAGTGGGGCCCCGGCAGCATCGACGCCCTGCTCGACGCCGCGGGACGCTGGCCGGGCGCAGCGTGTCTCGGCCCGTTGATCCGGGAGCCGGACGGCTCGGTGTATCCGTCGGCGCGCCACCAGCCGAGCCTCATCCGAGGCGGCATGCACGCGGTCGTCGGGCCGCTGTGGCGGTCCAACCCGTGGACGGCCGCCTACCGCCAGGACCGGCTCGAGCCCAGCGAACGCCCTGTCGGCTGGCTCTCGGGAGCTTGCCTGTTGCTGCGCGGCGCCGCGTTCGATGACGTCGGCGGCTTCGACGAGCGCTACTTCATGTACATGGAAGACGTCGACCTGGGCGATCGGTTCGGCAGGGCCGGCTGGCAGAACGTGTACGTGCCCGCGTCCGAAGTGTTGCACGACAAGGGCCATTCCACGGGCCGCGACCCCGCCCGCAACTTGGCCGCTCATCACACGAGCACCTACACTTTCCTGGCCGACCGGCACAATAAGCGGTGGCAGGCGCCCTTGAGGTGGACGATGAGAGGCGCGCTGGAAGTGCGCTCGAGGCTCGTGGTCAGGAGCAGTCGGCGCCAGGGGAAAGGACGGCGGAGCCGTGGCGGAAGCCGTTAATCCAGCGGAAGTGGACGCCGTCATTCTCGTCGGCGGGCAGGGCACCCGGCTGCGGCCGCTCACGCTGTCGGCGCCGAAGCCCATGCTGCCGACCGCGGGGCTGCCGTTTTTGACTCATCTGCTTTCGCGGATCGCCGCGGCCGGAATCGAACACGTCGTGCTGGGCACCTCGTACAAGGCGGGCGTATTCGAATCGGAATTCGGCGACGGCTCCAAGATGGGGCTGCAGATCGAATACGTCGTCGAAGAGGAGGCGTTGGGAACAGGCGGCGGTATCGCCAACGTCGCGCGCAAGCTGCGATACGACACCGCCGTGGTGTTCAACGGCGACGTGCTGTCGGGTGCCGATCTCGGGTCGCTGCTGGCGACCCATTGCGACCACGACGCCGACGTGACGCTGCACCTGGTGCGCGTCGGCGACCCGCGCGCGTTTGGCTGCGTGCCAACCGACGCCGACGGTCTGGTCACCGCGTTCCTGGAGAAGACCGAGGATCCGCCGACCGACCAGATCAACGCAGGCTGCTATGTGTTCAAGCGCGAGATCATCGACCGTCTGCCCAAGGGCAGGGCGCTGTCGGTGGAGCGGGAGGTGTTCCCGCAGCTGCTGGCCGACGGCTACAAGGTGTGCGGGCACGTCGACGCCTCCTACTGGCGGGACATGGGCACGCCGGAGGACTTCGTGCGCGGCTCGTCTGACCTGGTTCGCGGTATCGCGCCGTCACCGGCTCTGCACGGGCACCGCGGCGAGTCGCTGGTGCATGACGGCGCCGCGGTGGCGCCGGGCGCGCTGCTGATCGGCGGCACTGTTGTCGGCAGGGGCGCCGAAATCGGCCCTGGCGCAAGGCTGGACGGTGCGGTGATCTTCGACGGGGTGCGCGTCGAGGCGGGGTCGGTGATCGAGCGGTCGATCATCGGTTTCGGCGCCCGCATCGGTCCACGCGCGCTGATCCGCGACGGGGTGATCGGCGACGGCGCCGACATCGGTGCGCGGTGTGAACTGCTGCGCGGTGCGAGGGTGTGGCCCGGGGTGGCAATCCCCGACGGCGGGATCCGCTACTCGACCGACGTCTGAGCGCTCACCCCGTGCGACGCTGCGCAGCGGCGGCGAGTTGAGCCAGTCCGAAGTCCGTGCCCTCGGGCAAGGCGTCGAGCGGCCACCAGCGCAGGTCCAATGACTCGTCACTGCAAGCGATTTCGGCCGCCGCAGGGGCGTGGGCGATGAACTGCAGATCGAGATGGCGAGTGGGCACGCCGAGCGAGCACGTCACCGGGTGCACGTGTAGCGCCGCGATGTCGCGGTCGATCGTCAGCCCGGCGATGCCGGACTCCTCGGTGGCTTCGCGCAGCGCGGCCGCGACGATGTCGGTGTCGCCCTCCTCGCAATGGCCGCCGAGCTGCAGCCAGCGGCCGAACCGCGGATGCAACGTCAGCAGCGCGTGTGTACCCCTGTCATCGAGCACGAGCGCCGACGCCGTCACGTGGCCGGGCACGCAGTCGCGTAGACATGCATCCTCGCGCGCCACCACGAACGACAACACCGCATGCCGCAGCGTGTCCTGCATGGGGTTGGGTGCGGCCCAATCGGTCAGCGCCTCAATCGTCGACTCGCGCAGGGGGCTCACTTGCGCACCAACAACCCCCCGGTCGGCGCCGGTTCGCGCGGACCCGACCGCTCTTCGGGGTAGCCGATCGCAATGGCGCCCAACGGTTCCCAGTCGTCGGGCAGCTCGAGTTCGGAGCGGACCAGGTCGGCGGCGAAGATCGTCGAACCGATCCAGCAGCTGCCGACCCCGCGCACGGCCAGCGCGACGAGGAGTGCCTGCACGGCCGCACCCACCGCAACGGTGAACATGGTGCGTTCGGCGGCTGTCCGCGCCGCATCCGGATAGCTGTGCGCTCCGTCGGGGACCAGAAACGGGATCAGCAGTTCGGGTGCGTCGTAGAGGATCTGCCCGCGCGCGACGCGACGTTCGACGGCCTCGGGCTCCCTCCCGTCACCCGCGAGGTCGGATCGCCACTTGTCCTTCATGTGATCCAGCAGCCGGATCCTGGTGCCGGGGTGGGCCATCCACACGAACCGCACCGGACGGGTGTGGTGCGGGGCGGGCGCCGTCAGCGCCTCCGCGACGGCGGCCTCGATGATTTCCGGCGGCACGGGCTCGCCGCTGAAGCGCCGCACCGACCGGCGCATCAGCTGCGCCTGCGCGCGGCCCATCGCCAGCGCCTCCTCGGTGCCCAACCAGAACAAGTCCTCCTCGCCTGGCCGCAGCAGCGTGCGGGCGGTGGATCCGTTGTCCCGCAAGGTCAGCCCGCGCACCACTGCGACCGGGACGCCGGTCAGCTTGCCCTTCACCAGATCGGCGGCGGCCGCGATCTCGTCGGCGACCGCAACCTCGGTGACGACGAGTTCGTTGCCGTGCCCGTCGTGTTCGCCGGCATAGCCGTGCAACACCGTGAGACCGGCCGCGCCGATGGCGGCGTCGATCTGACCATTGCGCCAGGCGCGGCCCATGGTGTCGGTGACGACGACGCCGACGGTCACGCCGAGCTTCTCGCGCAGTCCGGCGCGCAATGCAGCGGCGCTGCCGTCAGGGTCGACGGGCAGCAGCGCCAATTCGGTTGCGCCGACATTGGAACCGTCCACGCCGGCCGCGGCCTGCACGATGCCGAGGTTGTTCTCGGTGATCAGGGTGCGGCCCTTGCGCGCCAGCACCCGGACAGCTTCTTGGTCGATCAGCTTGCGCCGCAACCTATCCCGCTCTTCGGGGTCGGCGGGAGCAGACAGGATGCGGCCCTCGCACTTGGACAGCACCTTGCTCGTCACCACCACGACGTCGCCGTCACGCAGCCACGGCGCGGCGGCGGCCAGTTCTTCTGCCAGGTCGTCGCCGGGGCGGAACTCCGGCAGGCCGGGCACCGGAAGAATCTCGATGGCGGCCGCCGAACCGTGGTCGGTCATGGCTTGACTCCCGCGAGATCGATTCCCGCACGAACCATTTCGGCTGTCGTCGCCGGATCGGTCATCAACAGGGGTACCGACCGCACCTCGACGCCGGCGATCTCGGCGTGATCGCCCTCGTGCACCAGCCAGCCGTCCAGGATTCCGACACCCGAGCGGGCGCCGTAGTAGTCGCCGACCGCCTCCGATGTGCTCTCCACCCCGATTACCGAAAGGCACTCGTCGGCCATGCCGCGCAAGGGTTTTCCCGCGACGATGGGCGAGTAGCCGATCACGCGGGCCGACGTCGATCGCAGCGCGCCACGGATGCCGGGTATCGCCAGGATGGCGCCGATGCTCACCACCGGGTTGGACGGCGCCAGCAGCACCACGTCCGCGGACGCGATGGCATCGGTGACCCCGGGCGCGGCCCCGGCCTTGTCCGCTCCGACGAAGGCGAAGCTGTGCGTCGGCACCTTCGCCCGGTATCGCACCCACCATTCCTGGAAGTGGATCGCCCTGCGCTCGCCGCTGTCCGGATCGGTGATGACGACATGGGTTTCACTGCGGTCATCGCTTGCGGGCAGCAGTCGCGCCCCGGGGGACCAGCGCTTGCACAACGCCTCTGTCACGTCCGACAGTGGGTAGCCGGCCCGCAACATCTGGCTGCGGACCAGGTGTGTGGCCAGGTCGCGGTCACCCAGCCCGAACCAGTCCGGCTGAATGCCGTAGGCGACGAGTTCCTCTTTGGCGTGCCAGGTTTCGTTGCGATGGCCCCAGCCGCGTTCGGGGTCGATCCCACCGCCGAGCGTGTACATGCACGTGTCGAGGTCGGGACAGATCCGCACGCCGTACATCCAGGCGTCGTCGCCGATGTTGACGACAGCGGTCAGCGAATGATCTTGTGCGTGTTCACCGGCGAACTGACCGAGGCCCAGCAAGTGCTGCACGCCCAACAGGAATCGAGCACCGCCGACTCCGCCGACCAGAACCGTGACCTTCACACCGATCGACACTAGGCCCTCGGTAACAATGGGGTCTCGGCAGCCGGACGGTATGAGCCTGTGACAGACACGCCGGAGCAGCGACGCGCCGAATTGAAGTAACAAGATGGTATGAAAATCGGTTCTAGCGCTTGACCCTGGCAGCTAACAAGTGTGTAATCACACCAGTGTCATTTTTCGGTTGGCCGGCCGGTTCCGGTGTCGCAGACCGAGATTCGATCACTTGTTCGAATTGAGATGGCCGCACATTTTTATGGTGGGGCTCCATAGCGGATCAGCGATACCAAGGTGAGGAGGGGCAAGATGTCTTTTGAGCAGGCCGATTTCGGCCATCAAACTCGGTTCGACCATCGGGTCCTCGGCTCCGTAAGCAATATCTCGCACGGCAATATCGGGTCGGCGC
>LZSH01000199.1 GCA_001665255.1 Mycobacteriaceae bacterium 1482268.1
CCCATGGTGATCTCCCAGATCTTCAGGATCATCGCCGATATCAATGCGCAGGGCACCACGGTCCGGCTCGTCGAGCAACAGCACGCGAGGTCGTGCCATCAGCGAACGGCCGATGGCCAGCATCTGCTGTTCACCGCCGGACAGGGTGCCGCCCACCTGGTTCTTCCGCTCGGCGAGCCGGGGAAAGGTTTCCAGGACCCAGTCGAGGCGTTCCCTGTGTTCGGCCTTCGACGCGAATTTGCGTCCGTAGCAACCCATCTCGAGGTTTTCGCCGACTGTCATCCCAGGGAAGACACCGCGCCCCTCCGGGGCCTGAATCAGTCCTTCGGCGACCCGCCGGTGCGCTTTCATGCGGGAGATGTCGTTGCCCTCGAACCATACCGACCCCGACGTCAGCGGCCGTAGCCCCGAAATCGCACGCATGATGGTGGTCTTGCCCGCGCCGTTGGAACCGAGCAGCGTCACCAGCTCACCCTGCCGCACCACGAGCGAAACGCCATGCAGCGCTTTGATTCTGCCGTAGTGCACGACGACGTCGCGGACCTCCAGCAGCACGGGACGCTCGTCGATGTCAGGAGAGGTCGTCATCGGGCACCCCCAGGTAGGCGGCAATGACCTTCGGGTCTTCGCGGATCTCGGCGGGCAGACCGTCGGCGATCTTACGGCCGAACTCCAGCACCACGATCCGGTCGGTGACGCCCATAACCAGGCGCATGTCGTGCTCGATCAGCAGCACGGTGTAACCGTCGTCGCGGATCTTGCGGATCAGCTCGATCAGCGCAGCCTTCTCGCTCGGATTGAAGCCAGCCGCAGGCTCGTCGAGGCACAGCAGCTTGGGTTCGGTCGCCAGCGCACGCGCGATCTCGAGCCGCCGCTGGTCGCCGTAGGGCAGATTCTTCGCCTTCTCCTGGCCGCGGTGGGCGATTCCCACGAAATGCAGCAGCGCCGCCGAACGCTCGATCGCCGAACGCTCCTCACGGCCGTGCCGCGGTGTGCGCACCAGCGCACCCGGCACCGACGTATGGTGCCGGGCGTCGGTGCCCACCATGACGTTCTCCAACGCGGTCATGTCGCCGAACAGCCGAATGTTCTGGAACGTGCGGGCAATTCCCTTGCGGGTGATCTGATGGCGCTTGATGCGCCCGAGCGGCGCCCCGTCGAAGATCACCGAACCCGAGCTGGGCCGGTACACGCCCGTGATCGCGTTGAAGCAGGTGGTCTTCCCCGCCCCGTTGGGCCCGATCATGCCGAGGATCTCGCCGCGACGGATGTCGAAGGTGACGGAGTCCAGCGCGGTAAGGCCGCCGAACTCGACGGTCAAATCCTGTGTCTGCAACAGGACTTCGCCCTCGGCGGCATGAATCTCGCGATGCACACCGGCGAGTTCCTCGACGGCTTCTTCGGGCAGCGGAGACGTCATGAAGCTGGCTCCGTCTCGCGCGGGCGCAGCAGATCGCGCGCTGCCTTCCCATAGGCCAGCAACTGCTGACGAGCCGGGAACAGGCCCTCGGGCCGGAAAATCATCAATACCACCAAGGCGAGACCGAAGAACAGGTACTTCAGGTCGCCGAGGTTGATTCCGAGAAACTCGACGCCGAGTAGTCGGTTGGGCAGGTAGACGATGATGAATGCGCCCAAGATCACGCCCAATTTGTTGCCCTGCCCGCCGAGCACGACCGCACACAGGAACAGCATCGAGTTGATGATGTTGAACGTCGGCGGCGCAACATACTGCACCTGGCCGGCGTACAGCGCTCCCGACAGCCCGCCGATCGCCGCGCCGATCACGAACGCCCACAGCTTGAACCGGAAAGTGTTGACGCCCATCACCTCTGCGGCGTCCTCGTCCTCCCGGATCGCGATCCACGCGCGTCCGACGCGGCTGCGCTCCAGGTTCCCGACCAGGATCAGGATGACGACGATGAGAGCCAGGCCTAGCCAGAACCACCAGGTGCCGTAGTTCGCGTGACCGGTCGAGTTCGCGCCGGAGAACACACCTTCGGGCAGTTTCTCGCTCTCCCCCAGCCGCGGGAACGCCACCTCGTTGAGTCCACGCGGCCCGTTGGTGATGTCGGCAAGGTTGTCGGCCATCAGCCGGATGATCTCACCGAACCCGAGAGTGACGATCGCCAGATAGTCCCCTCGCAGCCGCAGCGTCGGGATGCCGAGGATCAGGCCGGCCATCGCGGTGATCGCCATCGCCAGCGGCACACATGACAACCAGGCCCACGGCGTACTGAGAAATCCGTTGGGGCTGACCTTGTTCCATGGGCTGTCCGGACTGGTGAGCAGCGCGACGGTATAGGCGCCGACCGCGTAGAAGCCGACGTAGCCGAGGTCCAGCAGGCCGGCCTGACCGACCACCACGTTCAACCCGATCGCGATGATCGCGACCATGGCGAACTGCGCCATGGTGCCGCCGAAGCTGATGCCGGGCGTGTTAAGGAACGGCGGGGTGAAGAGCGGCAGTAGGGCGACCGCGCCGAAGAGCAGGACGCCGAACACCCACTTCTGGATTCGGGAGCGCCCGTCCCACCACCCCCGCAGACCGTCGCCGGGCGCCAGTAGGCGTTTCGCCGTCGCCGGACCCGATGCGCGATCCGCACGCTTCTCGCTCGAGCTCATGCGCGTGCCTTTCCGAGGCTCTCACCGAGTATCCCGGTCGGCCGGAACAACAGCACCAGAACGAGCAGCACGAAGGCGATCACGTCGCGCCACTGGGTGCCGAAGACGGCCTGCCCGTAATTCTCCATGATGCCCAGCAGCAGGCCGCCGAGCAGCGCGCCCCGAAGGTTGCCGATGCCGCCGAGCACTGCGGCCGAAAACGCCTTGATACCCAACAGGAATCCGCCGGAGTAGATGATCCCCTGCGGCACCTTCAGCGTGTAGAGCAGGGCCGCGGCGCCTGCGAGTAGTCCGCCGATCAGGAAGGTCGTCATGATGATGCGTTCACGCGAGACACCCATCAACGTGGCGGTCGTCGAATCCTGCGCGACGGCGCGGATGCCGCGGCCGAACTTCGTCCGGTTTATCGCGATGTCGGTCAGCACCGCGAAAACGAGCGCCGCCGCGATGATGACTAAGGTGACGTTCGATACCGACGCCCCGAAGATCGTGAACTGCGTCTTGGGTTGGACGAGGATGATCGGCCGCTGCGCGTTGCTGCCGCCATAACCCTTGAGCAGCTTGGGCAAGACGAAGTGAACGAACTCCTGCAGGACGAACGACATGCCGATCGCGGTGATCAGGAAGGTCAGCGATCGTGCGTTGCGTTTTCGAAGCGGACGGTAGGCGATGAATTCGAGGCCGACGGCCGCGGTGCCCGACACCAGCATCGCGAACAGCATTGCGATCGCGAGATACACCACCGTCAGCGCGATGCCCTTGTTGTACGCGTTGCCACTCGGCGTGAAGCCCATGATGACGTCGAGCGCGAAATACGCGCCGAACATGCCGAGCATGAAGATCTCGGAGTGCGCGAAGTTGATCAACCGCAATACGCCGAAAACCAGCGTGTAGCCGACCGCCACCAAGGCGTAGATGGCGCCCCATGACAGGCCGTCGATTGTCAACTGCCAGAAGCCGCTTCGCAGGTTTTCCAGATTGAAGTTGATGTTGGCGGCCAGGCAGGCGTACTGCTCGATGCAGTCAGGGGGAATCGAGCTCATCCGGTGGCGGGCTCCTCGCGCTTGTCATCTGAAGCGAAAACGCGTCCGAGCCTTGAGGTCTCGGACGCGCTTCGCCGCAGGGTTACTGGACCTTGAAGATCCAGATCAAATTGGTGGTGAGCTCGCCGTTGGGCGTCCACTGGTATTTGCGTGCCACGCCCTGGCCGTTGTAGTTCTTCACGAAATCGAGCAGGGCGGGGCGGGTGATGGCGCCCGAGTCGATGCCCTTGACCAGGATGGTGCCCAGGTCGTAGCCCTCCGCGCTGTAGGTGCCCGCCTCGGCGTTGAACTTCTTCTTGTACTCGTCGGCGAACGCCCCGGTGGCCGGGCCGCAGGGGCAGGACAGGATGGCGTCCTTGGCCGCCTCGCCTGCCTGGCTGACGAACTGCGGGTCCTTCGTGCCGTCGGCGCTGACGAAGGCGCCTTTGAAGCCACCGTCTTTGAGTTGCTGGACGAGCGGCGCCGCCTCCGAGTAGTAGCCGCCGTAGAACACCGCATCCGGGTTCACACCCTTGACCTGAGTCACCGCGGCGGAAAAGTCCTTGTCGCCCTTCTTCACCGAGATGTTGCAGCCGGAGTCGGCGACCGGCCCCAGTGTGTCGCGGACGGCGGTCGCCAGGCCGAGGCCGTAATCGGTGCTGTCGTCGATCACGCAGACCTTCTTGTACTTCAGCCCGTTCTTCAGGTAGTTCGCGACGGACGGGCCCTGCACGGCGTCGTTGGCCAGACCGCGGAAGAACGTCTTCCAGCCGTTCTCACTGAGCGTGGGGTTCGTCGCCGATGCGGTAACGGCGACCAGGCCGGCCTGGTTGAAGACGCCACCGGTGGCCTTCGTCTCGCCCGAGAAGGCCGGGCCTACAAGGCCGATCGTGTACTGGTCGTCGACGATTTGCGGGGCGATACCTGTCGCCTTCTGCGGGTCGCCTTCGGTGTCGAACGGCTTGAGTTGGATCTGGCAGCCGGGATTGGCAGCGTTGTGCTTGTCGATGGCCAGCTGTACGCCGTTCTTGATGTTGATGCCGAGGGCCGCGTCGGGGCCGTTGAGCGCACCGGCCATCGCGATCGACACCGGCGGGCAGTTGGCCTTCCCGTCGCCTGCGGGATCGGCGGGCGCAGCGCCTCCGGCCGCCTTGACCTCTCCGCCGTTCTCGTCGATCTGAACCTGCTCGACGATCTTGAGATCGGTCTGCGATGCCCCCTCTTCAGGCTTGGACTGCTGACAGGCAGCCATGCTGAGCACCACCAGTCCTGCGCTACCGAGCGCAACTGCGCTCCGTGCCACGCGACCGCGCACGTTTCACCTCCGACTCAATTAACCTGACCGATAACCTGACAGCTTCGGGGTAGAACATAGCTGCCACATGGCCCTAGTGCGCGTTTTCCGTCTATTGGTCGCCCGATGTCGAGGCGCCCCCTGGCGCGGCAAGTGTCTCCAACACCACCTCGGCGACACGCCTCATCGTGGTCCGACGGTCCATTGCTGCCCGCTGAATCCACTTGAACGCCTCGGGCTCGGTCATCTGGTGTTTGGTCTGGAGCAAACCCTTTGCCCGTTCGACGAGCTTGCGTGTCTCCAGACGATCGGACAGCGTCGCGACTTCCTGTTCCAGTGCCGAGATTTCGCTGAAGCGACTGACCGCCAGCTCGATCGCGGGAATGAGATCGCTGATCGAGAAGGGCTTGACGAGATAGGCCATGGCTCCGGCGTCACGTGCCCGCTCGACGAGTTCGCGTTGGCTGAAGGCGGTCAGCACGACGATCGGGGCGATGCGCTTGCCGGCGATCTCGGACGCGGCGTCGATGCCGTCGCGCCGCGGCATCTTGACGTCCATGATCACCAGGTCGGGTTTGAGCTTCTCGGCCAGCTCGACGGCCTCCTGCCCGTCGCCGGCCTCCCCGACGACCTCGTAACCCTCCTCGCGCAGCATCTCGGCCAGGTCGAGCCGGATCAGGGCTTCGTCCTCCGCGATGAGAACGCGGTGTGGCGTGGCCTCGTCATTAGTTGCGCCGGTCATGGCTGCCATTGTGGCGGTCGTGGGCTGAGTCAGCGACCTCGGGGGATCCTCTATGGTGGAAGGCCGACTGCTTCAAGGCCCTCGTATCCCAACTGGCAGAGGAAACGGATTCAAAACCCGTACAGTGTGAGTTCGAATCTCACCGAGGGCACCGAGCCCGCGTTGCGCTAGAGCAGAATGCTCGTTGGCACGGGCGCCAACAGCGCCGCCTGCAGAGCCTTAGCCTGCCGATATCCGGCAAATGCGCCGATGATGGTGAACCCGGCCAGTCCCGCGACCCCCGGCAGCGCTTCGGCGATCAACTCCCCGGTGCTCGCGGATCTCAGGTGCTCGGGATACCCCTTGCGGAAGGATGCCGGAATGCGGGCCGGTGGTGCGACGCCTTCGGCCGGTCCGAATCGTTGGCTTGGCCGCGGCTCGTTCGTCGGCGTAACGGGAATCGCTCTCGGCGCCGACGGGGCAACGGCAGGAGCGGCTGGTTTCGGCGCGAACACCGGTGCTGTCAACGGCATCGCGGGAGCGGCCGGTGGCGGCGCGGCGGCGACCGGCTCTTGGACTCCGACGCCCAGGGCGACGGCCGGCGTCGCGGTCATGGCCGATGACTCGTCGCTCGGCACCGGTTGCGCCGAAGGGGGTTTGGCTCGAATCACCACGCTGCGCGCGCTGGGCGCGGTCGAGACGGCGGGGAGGCGGGCCGTTGATCCGGAGGGGGCGGCCGATGACTTACCCTTCGCGCCACCGCCCAACACGTTGATTCCGAGCACGTCGATACCACCGTCGCCGCCGCCTATACCGAGGAGATCCGCATTGGCGGCACCCGCTCCAACGAACAACGGGCCCACAACGAGGGCGCCGCAGGCGATCGCGCAGCCGATCGCGTGTCGCATCAACGGAGAATCCATGCTTCGCCCCGTTCGAGCACTGCCGATTATTAGCCTCTTTGAGATACCCACCGTTCGCAGCCGCTACACACTGTGCTCAAAGCAGCATGCTCGTCGGCGCGGGCGCCAACAGCGCTCTCTGCACCGCTCTCGCCTGCCGGTAACCGACAAATGCACCCATGATGGTGAATCCGGCGATCCCCGCCACCCCTGGCAACGCTTCGGCGATCAGTTCACCGGTGCTCGCCGTTCGCAGGTATTCGGGGTATCCCGACCGGAAGGCATACGGCGTCTGTACAAGGCCTGAATCACTCACTCCGACCGGGCTTTTCGCCTCTGGCACAGACAACGACGGAGTTGGCGGTGCGTCGGTGGTGGGTAGACCTTCCGGTTCTGCTGTCACCGGGGGGTGGGCGGCCAACGCAACAGCGCCGGGGGCCTGGGGCAGGACCGGTACGGCGGCGGGCGCGGCCGTACGAGGGGCCCCACGGATGACGACGCGACGGGCCGACGGTGCCGTCGATACCCGGGGCAGGTTGCCCGCGCGGCCCGTGACTGTGGTGAGCGGCAGTCCGCCACCGCCGCCACCACCGCTGGTGCTGGTGCCGCTTTGGGCGATGGCGACGTTCTCGGGAACGCTTGCGAGCGAACGGGTCCCGACGCTCTCGTCGGCGGTCAGATTCTCGGGTTGGCTACCGATTTTCGCTTTGGGCGCTTCCGCGGCGGCAACACCGGCCGTGGTACGCGCGGCCGATTGAGCGTTGACACCTGAGCCGGGTCGAGGGTGATGCATGTTCGACTTGTTGTTGTTGTTGTGGTCATCGAAAAGATCGAAGATGTCGATGTCGATGTCGATTCCGAGGAGTCCGGCGTGCGCAACTGCGGCGCCCGCGAAGCCGGGCCCAATGATGGTCGCGCATGCGGCAAACGTGCAACTGATTGCCACGCTCCGAATCCAGCACCGGTCCAACGCTCATCCCCTACGGTCAGTAAGCGGACGACTAGACTTTACAACGCTGCACCAAATTGTCGCATCCGTTATTCGCCAGGCGACGGCGGCCGCGCAGCCGTCACGGCCGTCTGCCTCCGGCTGGACCTCGCTTGCGGCAAGGCTGCGGGGCAAACCTGCTCTACCGGTTCGTAATCCGCTCGTCGCATCTTGCGGCCTGCGGCGTGCGCCGCGAAGTAGGCTTCTGCCATGACGCGCAGGGCGCGATCGGTCTGCATGCCCGAGCTGGCACTCTACAGTGCGGCGGTCCCAGCTCGGACGCAGCATTATGCCGAAAGCGTCTCCAGCCGATTCCGGGTCCTGAAGATCGCGACGGGTATGGCCGCCTTCATCAGTGTCGCGTTCGGCATCTTCCAGTTGCTGGTCGGCGGCCGGGCCTGGTGGGTGGGACTGCTCAATCTGGTGTTCGGGGCGATCTTCCTCACTGTTCCGCTGCTCTACCGTTTCGGTGAACTGATCGCCCCGCTGACGTTTTTCCTGGTCGCCTATCTCTCGCTGGGATACATCTGCTACACCATGGGCACGGGCACAGGCCTGCAGTTTTATTTCTTGGTTTCGGCCACCCTCGTGGTTCTGGTGTTCGGAATCGAGCGGATGGTGCTGGCATCGGTGCTCGTGGCCGCCGGCGCTGCGGGCACCATCGCCCTCGAGCTCTTCGTCCCCAACGACAGGGGCCTGGGGCCGCCCTGGACGCTCACGGTGGGTTTCGCGAGCTCGGTCATCGGCTCAGCGGTCATGGTGATGGCGACGGTCTGGTACGCGATGCGTGAGATCGAACGGGCCGAGAAAGCGATGGAGGCCGAGTATCAGCGGTCGGAGTCGTTGCTGGCGAACATCCTTCCGGCCACGATAGCCAGCAGACTGAAAGACCCGTCGCGCACCATCATCGCCGACAAGTACGACGACGCCTCGATTCTCTTCGCCGACATCGCCGGATACACGAAGCGGGCCAGCGAGACCGCCCCGACGGAGTTGGTGCGCTTCCTCGACACGCTCTACACCGACCTCGACGCCCTCGTCGACAGGCATGGCTTGGAAAAGATCAAGACCAGCGGCGACTCCTACATGGTGGTCAGCGGCGTGCCGCAGCCTCGTGCCGACCATGACAAGGCGATCGCATGCCTCGCGCTCGACATGGCCGAGGCGGTCGCCGATCTCAAGGATGCAGAGGGTCGCGCGGTGCCGCTGCGGATCGGGCTGGCCGCTGGGCCGGTGGTCGCCGGGGTGGTCGGAGCGCGCAAATTCTTCTACGACGTGTGGGGTGACGCCGTCAACGTCGCCTCGCGAATGGAGTCAACTGACGTCGAGGGACGCATCCAGGTGCCGCATGAGATGTACGAGCGCCTCAAAGAGGACTACGTGCTCGAGAAACGCGGCGTCGTCGACATCAAAGGCAAAGGCCCGATGCACACGTGGTATCTGGTCGGCAGACGCAATGGCGACACCTCGCACGCCGCCGAGCTGGAGTCCGTCAGCCGTCGTTGACCTCCGACGGCTTGCGCCGCTCAGCGATCGTGCCGAGCCGCCACAGAGTCTCACGGTTGCGCGGCCATGCGGCGAGATCGCCCACCTTGTCCGGGACGAAACTCAACAACCCGCTGACCGGATACTCCTCCATCGTCACCCGGCAGCCGTCGGGAATATCGCTGAGCCGCAACACGACTCGGGCGCCGCCTAACCTGCCCTTGGCGTGCAGGACGAGCTTTTCCAGTGGCACACATTCCTCGACCACCGTCTCGTCGTTGATCAGCAACGGCCAGACCCCGATCGAATGGCGGATCGTGGTGCCGACCTCTGGCCAGTTCGGGTCCACCGCCCGCATCCGACTGTTGCCCACGACCCACTGGGAGTAGGTCCACCCGTCCGCGATTACGTCCCACACCTGCCGGCGAGAAGCCGGAATATCTCGTGTCACTGCCACGCGCGTGGGGTACCCACTTCGCCGCGGGCCACGCACGGCCTTGCCAGCAGATCGAGCAGTGCCTCCGTCACCTCTGCGGGGCGCTCTTCCATGATGTAGTGATCGGCACCGCGCAGTCGGGTCAGCGTCGCACCCGGAATGTGCTCTGCGAGCTCGAGAGCCGTTTCAAAAGGGATGTAGGGATCGCGGTCACCCCAGATGACAGCGGTCGGGCAGCTGATCGTCCTGATGCTGTCTGCCAGCCCGGGAACAGGCGGGACGTGATAGTTCGCGAAGAAGTCGACGTAGGTCCGTTTGCCTTGCGGGGTGTCCATCCAACCGAGGTATTCGGTCTCCATCGCCTCGTCGAAGCACCCGAGCGTCCGGTAACGCCGCAGCGCGTAGTGGTGCATGCGGCGTAAGGGGAGGCGGCGTAGGACAGCGGGCGCGTGGGTCGCCGCCCACCGCTGCTGCTGCGAGAACCGGTAGAACCACGGCCGAAAGACGTTGTGCGCGCGGCTATTCAGCACCGCGAAGCGCAACACTCGATGAGGGTATCGACGAAGGTAGCCCAGACCGAGGAAGCCACCGTAGTCGTGGGCGACGAGGTTAAAGCGATCGAGATCCAGCGACGTAACGAGCTGCTCGATGCGGTCGACCTCGGCGTCGTAGGTGGGCGCCGTCGAAGGCGGCGCTGATCGGCCGAACCCCGGCCAGTCCGGCGCGATGACGCGGTGGTGTTGCGCCAATACGGGTATCTGGTGCCGCCAACACGAAGAGCTCTGTGGATATCCGTGCAGCAGCAGAACCGGTTCACCGGCACCGGCCTCGACGATGTAGGACTTCATTTTGTGCAAACTAGTATAAAATTAAGCCGATGACTAGTGCTGCGCCCAGACCTCGCGGCCGTCCGCGCGCCTATGATCCCGACGTTGCTCTTCGCAATGCTCGGGACACGTTCTGGCGCAGGGGTTTTGCCGCCACATCGCTCGACGACCTTGCGTCGGCCATGACCATGAATCGACCGAGCATCTACGCGGCGTTCGGCGACAAGCGCGAGCTGTACATCAAGGCCGTTACCGAGTACGCCAAGAACAGCCAATTGGCACTGGAGAAAGAGCTGGCCGAGCCCCGCCCACTGCGCGAGGCGCTGCTGGCCGTGTATCGAGGTGCCCGCGACTTCTATCTCGCGGGCGACCCGGCGCCGAGGGGATGCTTCTTGATCGGGACGGCGGTCACCGAGGCGCCGCACGATGACGATGTGAGAAAAGTCGTCGATGACACCTTCGAAGCGTTCACCGCGGCTTTTACGAAAAGGTTTGAGCGCGCGGCGGCCGGCGGGGAGTTGGCACCTCTCCCCCCAGCCGCCGCCGCTGCTCTGGCGACCGCGACGCTCAACACGATCGCGCTCCGAATTCGCACCGGCGCGAGGGCCGACGCCGTGGACGCGCTGATCGACGCGACCGTCGACGTGGTCTGCGCTTAGACCTTGCGGTTCTCCGACTTGATCAGCCAGGCGAGCTTCTCCAGGCCGTCGATGAGCTGGTGCAGAATGTCGGCCGTGCTGGGATCCTCGGCATCGACTTCGTCGTGCACGGTGCGCAGGGTGTCGACCGCCGCGTAGATGCGGGCGGTAATGAGGTCGACGACCTCGTCGGTGCTGCGCTCATAGGCCGGGAATTGCGGCAGGGTGGTGCTTGCGACGACCGTGTCGGAGCGCCCGTCAGGCACCAGATCCAAGGCCCGCATGCGCTCGGCGATGGTGTCGCTGGCTTCCCGCGCGAAGTCGACGAGTTCGTCCAGCTGCAGATGGAGGTCGCGGAAGTTGGTACCGACGACGTTCCAATGCGCTTGTTTGCCCTGCAGGTGAAGTTCGATGAGATCCACCAGCACGCGCTGCAAATGGCCGCTGAGCTGGTTGGACGCTTGGAAGTTCCGGATGTCTGCTTCGGTTCGACGTGTGCTCATGACTTATCCAACACCTCCTAATCTGGAATGACTCCAGATTAGCGTATGATCGGCGTCACACTTTCTGCTCGTCCTGCGCGGCAAGTAGGCGGGCGTAGCCGGCGCCCATGCCGAGCAGGACCAGTCCGACGACGATGAACACCGCGACGCGGAACATGCCGTCGAGCGTGCCGAGGTCGAACAGAAACAGCTTGGTCATCGAACCGGCAACCAGCGCGAGGCCCGCGGCGATCGGCAGCGACCGATCGTCGCGGGGTCGTCGGGCGGCGTACACGAAGAGCGCCGCGGCCATGGCAATCCAGCAGATCGTGGCGGCCATATGACCGGCGAAGAATCCGCCGCTCTGTCCGCCCGCCAGCACTCCGGCGGTAACGGTGAATGTGGTCACCGAATACACGACGACCAGCCCCATGGTGGCCAGCACCACCCGGAGCGGGTCGGCGTCGAGCACACCACGCCCGAGCCATGACCAGACGATCGCGGCGACAGCGACGATCAGCAGGATGCTGGAGATCAGGATGGCGACGGCATCGGGCGTCGACAGCAGCGTGGCGCGGACCAGAGAGGTGGGCGGCGCGTAGGAGAAGTAGAGGAGTCCGCCCACAATGCCGAACCCGACGGAGATGACCCGGGCGATGTCGTCGCGTCGACCCGCGACGGCGATGACCACGGCCATGGCCAACAGAACCGGAGTCGCAACCTCCCCCTCGAAGGCGACGGTTACCGCGATCAGGGCCGACACCGCCGATGCCGCCGACCAGATCTGCCGGACGATTGCCGACACGCCCGGCAGGCGGTCGGCGATGAGCACGAGCGCGAGCAGTGCCGCCGCCAAACCGGCAGCCATCAACGCGGCGACGACCGGCGGAAGAGCCGCCGACGCGCACAGCACCGGAAGCATGCCGGCGACGGTCAACAAGGCCATCGCGGCGCGGTTACCCATCGACGGCAGCAGAAGGAGTGCGCCGACGACGGCGAGGGTCGCCCCGATTCCACACCCGCCGGCCAGCCACGAGTCGTTGCCGTCGCCGAATCGGGCCGCCACCAACGCGATCAGAAGCGGAAGCGTCGGCGCCGCGATACGGGCGGCATGCAGCCAGATCCAATCCTTGCCGAGCTGAGCCAGTAGAGAGGCGGCGGAGATGGCGAGCATGAACGCGATCAGCAACATCGTGATGCCGTCGGTGACGATCGGCGCCAGCACGATCAGCGGCACCAGCACCAGCAGGCCGAGGTGCTGAGAGTCCCATCGGCGAGCGAGGGTGAGACCGCCTCCACCGATCGCGGTCGCGATCACCAGGCCAGCGGGGGCCGGCACCCAGCCGTAGATCGTCGTGATCGCGATGACGTCCATATACGCCGCGGCGATGCCGGTCGCGGCGAGGGCGATGGCGCCGACACGTCCGCCCGGTCGGGCGTTGAGCCGTGCGGCGACAGCGACGAGCGCACCGGCCAGGGCGGCGCCTGCGCCGACACGGATTTCGGGCCGCAGGATGCCGGCCTGGGCGGCGAGCACGAGCAACATCACGACGCCGATGAGCGTGACCGCGACGCCCGCAACGGCGAGAATCTTGCCGATCCAATTGGCGTCGCGCGGCTTTTTGGGAGGAGGAGGCGGGGCCACAGGCGGTGCAGCCGCCCGGTGCGGTGGCGGTGGCGGCGAATAGACCGGGGCGGGCGGCACGTGCGGCTGCTGCGGAATGTAGGGGGCAGGCGGCACCGGCTGCGGCGCGGGCTGAGGTACGGGGGGTCGCTGGGTGAGCACGCGATCGAGTTCAGTCAGATCGGCCGAGAGGCGGGCGAACTGCGCGGACATCGCGGCGAAATCCGCCGAAAGCCGGGAAACGACGGCGTGATGCGGTGCGGTCATGGCGCCATCGTCGCTCCGGCCGGGCGACCGGCGGATGAGTAGGACTACCCGAATTCCCTGACCGGTTGGCTATTCGTCCAACCCGTGTTCGATGGCGTAGCGAGCCAACTCGACGCGGTTGGCGACCTGGAGCTTGCGGAACGTCGCCTGCACATGGTTCTCCACGGTGCGATGACTCAACGACAGCCGAGCAGCGATCTGCTTGGCGGTCAAGCCTTTCGCGACATGGCGGAGGATCTCGGTCTCCCGTTCAGTAAGGCTCGGTGCGGATTTCGAGTCGGGCCCCTGCGCGATTCGTCGGTACTCCCCCAGCACCAGCCCGGCCAGGCCCGGGGTGAAGACGGCGCGGCCCTCGGCCGTTGCCCGCACGGCGGCACCGAGTTCGGTCTTCGATGCGCTCTTGACGAGATACCCTGTAGCCCCGGCCTTCACGGCCTCCAGCACGTCGTCGCGTTCGTCGGATGCGGAGAGCACCAGGATCTTCGATGACGGCGACACCGTCAGCACCTCGGCGGTCGCCTTGGCGCCGTCACCGTCGGGCAGCCTCATGTCCATCACGACGACGTTGGGCTGCACGACCGCGGCCCGCCTGCGCGCTGACGCCACACCGTCGGCCGTGGCCACCACAGTGAAGCCGGCCTCGGCGAGGTCGCGCGCGACGGCGTCGCGCCAGATCGGATGGCCGTCGACGACCATCACCGTCGGGGTATCGTCAGTTCCCATTCTGTCCCGCATCCCGGCCCGGTATTCAGCTTTGCGCTGCCACCCAGCCAATCCATCCGTCCCACAATTGATTTGGCGATCCCTAGTCGGCCCTCGCTGACGGCCTCTGCGAGCCGCCCGTCCGCGATGCCGACTCCGTCGTCGCGGATGCTCACCGTGACAGCGTCGCCGAGGTCCTCCAGCAATACGTAGGCACGCGCGTCAGGACCGGCGTGCGCGGCGACATTGTCGAGTGCATTGCCTGCCGCGGCGGAAAGCTCTTCGGCGATGGCCGCGTCCAAAAGAACCGGCTCGGAAGGTACGCTGACCGAAACCCTGTCGGATGCGCGTCGGCGAAGCAGGGCGCCGATATCGGTCAACCCGCCGGACGGTGTCTCGGAGTCCGCGCTGCTGACCAGACGCCGCAGCGCGCGCTCCTGCTCTCCTGCGAGCTCCGCCAGTTCCGCTGTCGCGCCGCCGATCTCGCGACCACGACGGGACACCAGCGCCAGCACCTGAATGGCGCCATCGTGGACCTGGCGGGACAGCCGTTCGCGCTCCTCGGTCCTGGCCGCCAGTCGCGCCGCCCGTTCCAGATCGGCGTGGGCCCGACGCGCCGTCTGTGCAGCCATGCCTACACCCAGCCCGACCGCGAGTTCGATGACCACTGTTGCGTTACGCCCGAGGTCGTAGTTCAACACGCCCTTTGCCGCGGTGCTGGCCGCGACAACCGCGACGCCGCTGAGCATTCCGTAGATCGGACCTAACAGGATGGCCGCCGAAATCGTCGCATTGGTGGCCCATAGGGTGGTCGGCCACGACTGATTGTTCAGCGCCCACTGGTCGGAGGCGACGAACTCGGTGGACAGCATCAGCGCCACCACGACGACGAGCTCGGCCAGCACCCACGCGGGCCGTCGCCCGAACCCCTTCAGATAGGCGATCGCGCAGACGGCGCTCCACGCGATCAGGACAGCGAACAACAGCCATCCGACCGCGGGCCGGTCGAGATCATCGTTGACCGCGATGTGAAAGCCAAGCGCGTAAATGCAACTGAGCAACCGGAATACCTGCGCCGCCCGCCACAGCGGGGCGGCTGGGTCCGGTGTCGCTGCCGGCATCAGAGCTAAAGCACCTTGGACAGAAACGCCTTCGTGCGTTCATGTTGCGGGTTGGCGAGGACCTCGCGTGGTCGTCCGCTTTCCACGACGACGCCGCCGTCCATGAACACCAACTGGTCGGCGACCTCACGCGCGAATCCCATTTCGTGTGTCACGACCACCATTGTCATGCCTTCTTCGGCAAGCTTTTTCATCACCGATAGCACCTCGCCGACCAGTTCTGGATCAAGCGCAGAGGTGGGTTCGTCGAAGAGCATCAGCTTCGGGCTCATCGCCAGCGCTCTGGCGATCGCGACGCGCTGCTGCTGACCGCCTGACAGCTGCGCCGGGTAGGCGTCGGCCTTGTCCGCCAGCCCCACCTGGTTCAGCAGCTCCTTGCCCCGCGCCACCGCTTCGTCTTTCTTGACGCGTTTGACGTGGATGGGCGCCTCGATCACGTTTTCCAACGCCGTGCGATGCGGGAAGAGGTTGAAATGCTGGAACACCATGCCGATCTCGCGCCGCTGCTTGGCCGCGACGCGCGGTGAGATCTCATGCAGCCTGCCGCCGGTTTCGCGATAGCCGATCAAGTCGCCGTCGACATACAGACGGCCCGCATTGACTTGCTCCAGATGGTTGATGCACCGAAGGAACGTCGACTTGCCCGAACCGGAAGGGCCGACCATGCACATCACCTCGCCCTTACCGACCTCGAGCGTGATGCCTTTCAGCACGCGCAGCGCGCCGAAGCTCTTGCAGACCTGCTGTGCCTGAACCATGGGCGTCATACGCTTGGGTTCGCAATCTGCGCCTTCGCCAGCGCCTCTAGCTGTTTGGACGTCAACTTCCGGCTTGCTCCTCGCGAGTAATAGCGCTCCAGGTAGTACTGGCCGACCATCAGGATGCTGGTGACGACCAGATACCAGGCCGCTGCTACCAACGCGAGCGGCACCGGTTCGAACTCCCGGGCGGCGATTTCACGCATCGCGATGCTGTACAGGTCGTAGCTGTAGGGCACCGCGGTCACCAGCGATGTGGTCTTCAGCATGCTGATGACCTCGTTGCCGGTCGGCGGGATGATGACCCGCATCGCCTGCGGAAGAACGGTGCGGCGCATCGTCATTCCCCATGACATGCCCAACGCGGTTGACGCCTCGGACTGGCCCTCGGGCACGGAATTGATTCCCGCACGGATGATTTCGGCCATATAGGCGGCCTCGTTGAGTGCCAGGCCAAGCATCGCCAAGATGAAATAGTTCGGATCGGTGAGGTGAATCTCGAGGAGCCTCGGACCGAATGGGACACCCAGCTGAATATTGCGGTAGATCGTGGGAATCAGGCCCCAGAACGCCAACTGGACATAGATGGGTGTACCGCGGAAGATCCATAGGTAGACCCATGACACGGACGTGAGGACCGGGTTCGGTGAAAGCCTCATCACCGCAAGGATCACTCCGAGCACAATCGCCAGCACCATCGAGGTGGCGGTGAGCAGCAAGGTGATCCCTACGCCGGCAAGGATCCGCTGGTCGAAGAAGTACTCGGCGAACACCGACCAGCGGTAGAGCGGATTGGTGGCGGCGCCGTAGACGAACAGCGCTACCAGGAAGACGATGACGACAGCCGTCGCCCACCGCCACGGATGACGCAGTGGGACGGCGTCGATCGCGGCAGGCTCGGTGGCTGGCGGCGTGTCGACATCGGTCATCGTGAAACCTAGTTGATCGCGCCGTTGATGACCGGCTTGTCGATCATCCCCATCTCGACCCCCCAGTTGGTGGCGATGGTCTTGTAGGTGCCGTTCTCGATCAGGTGCTCGAGCGCCTGCTTGAGCGACTGCGCCAGCGCCGATCCCTTTTTCACCGGCCAACCGTACGGTGCGGCGTCGGCGATCTCACCAGCCGCTTCGAGCTTGCCGTTGCTTTGCTTGATGGCGTAGGAGGTCACCGGTGAGTCCGCTGACATCGCGTCAGCCTGACCAAGCACCACGGCGTTGGTGGCGGCGTCCTGCGCGTCGAACTTCACAATGTCGATGGGCGGCTTGCCCGCATCCGTGCACGCCTTGCTCTTTGCAGGCAGCTCCTCGGTCTCCTCGGTCGTAGTGGCCTGCACTGCCACCTTTTTGCCGCAGGCATCGTCCGGGTTGATCGGTGCGCCCGGGCGTTGGGCCCACAGAATGCCCGCCGAGAAGTACGTGACGAAGTCGACCGTCTGCTCGCGCTCCTTGGTGTCGGTGAATGACGACATTCCGACGTTGAAGGTATCGCCCTGGATGGACGGAATGATCTTGGCGAAGTCGGCTTCGCGGTACTCCGCCTCCAGACCGAGGGTTGCGGCGATAGCGTTCATCAGGTCGACGTCAAAACCGACGAGCTCGCCGCTTCGGTCCTTGAACTCGTTGGGCGCGTACGGGATGTTCACGCCGACAATCAATTTGCCCGACGACTTGATCGCCTCGGGAACGGTGTTGGCGATCGCGTCGACCTTTTGGGCAGACGGGGCAGCAGGGGTCGTCTCATCGTGCTCTTCGTGCTTGCTCGAACACCCCGACAACGCAAGAGCGCCCGCAACCGCGAACACGGTCGCCAAGCGCCACAATTTCCCCCGACGGACTTCCCATCCACCTGACACGGTTGCCTCGACTTTCTGTTGGGCATTCAACGTACGGAAGATTAACGGCGGGGGCAGCATTGCGCCGCGCTTCCGCTTATTGTGCTGGCGGGCCCAATTTCCCGCACTTTGCCTGCAAACTCTTATCCGTGCGCCAAGCGCTGTGAAACACTTTGACCATGACTACCGAAGCTCCTCCGGCTCTGTTGCCACACCTCTGGAAGTCGGCGTTGATCTCCGGCTTGCTGGCTGTGGTCCTTGGCATCATCGTGCTTGCGTGGCCGGGCAAGTCGATATTGGTCGCTGCCATCTTGTTTGGGGCGTATCTGCTGGTGACCGGCATCGCTCAGGTCATCATGGCGTTCAGCCTCCACGTGACCGCCGGCGGGCGGGTTCTACTGTTCATCAGCGGTGCCGCGGCGCTGATCCTCGCCGTTCTCGCGTTCCGTCATTTCGGTGAGGGCTATGCGATTTTGCTGCTCGCCATCTGGATCGGCGTCGGGTTCGTCTTCCGCGGTGTCGCGACGACGGTGGCGGCCGTTAGCGATCCCACCCTCCCGGGTCGAGCCTGGAACATCTTCGTCGGTGTCATCAGCCTCATCGCGGGCGTCGTGGTGATCGCCTCGCCGTTCGAATCGATCGTCACCTTGGCCATCGTCGTGGGCGTCTGGCTGATCGTCATCGGCGTGTTCGAGGTGGTTTCGGCGTTCGGCATCCGCAAGGCCGCCAAGCCGGGCACCGGGCTGGCCACACCTGTGACGCCCGCCGGACCCGCCGACCCGTCCACGCCTGCCGATTCGACGACGCCATGACCGACCCGCAGCAGCCGCCCCAGTACCCGCAATACCCGCAGTACCCCCCGCCGCCGCAAGGCGGTGCCTACCCGGGCAGCTATCCGCCGCCGCCGCCTCAGCCCTACTCGGGATACACCCCGCCACCGATCGCGCCGAAGAACGGCTTGGGCATCGCCTCGCTGGTCGTCGCGATCGTCGCGCTGATCTCGGTCGTCGGCGGCATCGTGCTCGGCATCGTGGCGGTGATCCTCGGCTTCCTCGGCTGGCAGCGCGCCCGCCGCGGCGAAGCCACCAACGGCGGCATCGCGATCGCGGGAATCGTGCTGGGGATCCTCAGCATCATCGAGGCGGTGGTCGTCATCGTGTTGTCGGTGTGGGTGTTCAATGAAGTCGGCGGCACCGACTATATGGATTGCCTGTCGCGGGCCGGTTCGGACCAGGATGCCGTTCAGCAATGTGTCGACCAGTTCCAGGACCGCGTCGAGGATCAGTTCAGCGTCACGCTCACGACGCCTGCCGCACCGACGCGGTAGTCAAATGCCGTCTCCGCGGCATGAACTCGAGCGACAACAGCACGATGAGCAGCGGCACCACTTGGGTGAGCGTCGCCATCACGTATCGCTGATCGCCGAGCGCGTGGAACTTCCGTAGGTAGCGGTACAGCGACTCGAGTGCGATGAGCGGGTCGCCCAGATGGACAGCGGTGAAGACGAGGCTGCGGGGCAGGTTGCGGTGCTTGTCGGTGAAGATTTCGGGGAACGCGGCAAAGGCAAGCGAGAGCCGTTGCGCCCCTTGCTCTTTAGCTATCGCGATCATGTCGACAGAGAGCCGCTCGTCGATACCGTTCGGCGCGCCACGTCGTCGCCATGGCACGTCGAGCGTCACCTCGCTGCCACCGCCGGCGGTGGCATAGCGGTGAAAACCCTGCACTCGGCCGGTCTTGTCGCGCGCGATGATCAACCAGACGCCCGGATACCTACCCTCCAACGTGCCATCGAGGGACATCGAGAAGCCCCGCTCGGTACGGGCGCCACTCGGCGATTCGAGGATCACCTCGGTGAGTTCGGCGAGCAGACCACCGTCGAGGTCTTGCTCGTCGACGAGTTCAGTAGTGACACCGAAGTTCTTGGTGCGCTGCACAGCCTGGCGGAGGTTGCGGTACTTCCGGCCGACCATGTCGAAGGTCGCGACATCGATGACGACGTCACGTCCGATGGGCACAGCTGTCAGCTTCCTGCCGAACACGGCCGCCTCGGACCACAGGTTCACTCGCCGTTGACTGCACCCGAGCACGACGATGCGCCAACCTCGGGCGTGGCACATGGCGGCGAAATCGGCTACCAGTACGGGGAATCGGTTGTCATCGCCGATCGGATCCCCGCTTACCACCGCGAAGCCCATCCGCGTGCGGTAGGCGATTGCGGCGGCGCCGTCATCGCTGAAGTGGTAGCACTTCGACGCCTGCATCGCGAATGGTGCCAGCGGATCGTTCACAGTCGCGTTCACCAATGCGAAGATCCGCGGCCAATCGGCCGGGTTGGGCCGCGCGGACGTCGGCGCCATCAGCACGATCGCGGATGAGACCAGCAGCAGGTTGCCGAGCAAATCAAAGGCGAGAAACACAGCAGCGATACCGGCGAGGCACACTGCCAACGCCGCGGTGGCGTGTCCCGCGGTGACCGGCCTGCCGAGGAAGATGCCGCGGGCAATCAGGATCACGGCCGTGAGGATGGTCAGCGACCATGCGAAGTCCTTGTGCAGCAAGAACAGCCAAGCCGACAGGCTCAACACCGCCAGCGCGCTGATCCAGCGGGCCGCCGGCGAGTCGACGTGGACGACGACACGTTCGCGGGCCCTAAAGCCGGTTGCCACTTTCATCGCTACCCACCCGGGAAATACTTGATAATGCCTTCCTGCACCACGGTAGCGACGATTTGGCCGGTTTGGTCGAAGAAATGCCCAGTTCCCAGTCCGCGTGATTCGGCCGCCACCGGTGAGGATGTGGAATAGAGCACCCAGTCGTCGAACCGGAACGGACGGTGGAACCACACCGAATGGTTCACGGTCGCAGCAAAGATGCGGTCGTAGCCCCACGACAGCCCGTGGGTGGTGATGATGGAGTCGAGGACAGTGGTGTCCGAGGAATACACCAGCGCAGCCGAATGCAGCACGGGGTCTTCGGGCATCGGCCCGACAGCCTTGAGCCACACGCGGTTATGGTCTAGCCGTTCCCCCTTGTGCCGCATCACCCAGGCCGGATCGTTGGTGTAGCGCCACTCGATCGGCCTGAGCGCTTCCACAAAGTGCGGCACGGTCTTCTCGTAGCCGACGAGAAGATCATCGATTCTGGGCAGCGACAACGGATCTGGCACCGCCGGGCACAGTAGGCTCGACCAACCTGATCCACGTACACCGGATCGGGGAGGACGACGTCTAGTCGGACCATTACCGAGGTAAGGGGAACCGTGCTGCCAAGCGACTTCGAAGAGCTGCTGGCCGTACTCGACCTCAACCGCATCGACGACGGCATGTTCGTCGGATCGCACCCGAGCAAGAACCCACCCCGAACGTTCGGCGGCCAGATGATGGCACAGGCGTTCGTGGCCGCGAGCCGCACCCTCGACCGACACCTTCCGCCAGGGGCGGTCTCCGCGCATTTCATCGCAGGCGGTGATCCCACCAAGGACCTCGAGTTCCACGTTGTCCGGCTGCGCGACGAACGCCGATTCGCCAACCGGCGCGTGGATGTCATGCAGGGCGGCGAGCTGCTGACCACGGCGATGGTCTCCTACGTCGACGGCGGACGTGGGCTGGAGCACGGTATCGAATGCCCGGCGGTGCCAGATCCGTTGTCGCTGCCCAGAATCGATGATCTTCTCGTCGGCTACGAGAAGACCGTGCCGGT